>JALQZD010000101.1 GCA_023258495.1 Polaribacter sp. | reverse complement strand
AGTGTTACAAAAAATCGTTCGAGAAACTTATAATCACCAATGCGTAAAATAATAAAAGCGATCAGTCCGATTAACAAGCTGTAACCATTGAGTGTAAAATTACCCATGGTCCATTCCAGTTTCCCGAATAAGGTTTCAAGGCCTAATATTCCGCCACTAATATTTCCAGCTTCATAAGCCGCATTTCCCATAAAAATGGCAATCAATACCAAACCAATGAGAATTACATTGAAGATCGGATTTTTAATTTCAGTTTTGATGACTTCAGAAACATCTTTTTGTGCTACTACTCCGATTCGAACCACCATCAATTGTAGAATAATTGTTACAACTACAGATACCAGCATAGCCCATAGCAAGGCATACCCAAATTTCACACCTGCTAAAGTGCAAACCGTCACTGTTCCGGGTCCAATAAAGGCAGCAGCAATGATGGGGCCTGGGCCAATGTTTTTAATCCATTTGTTCAATTGATTCAGAATTTTGGTCAAAAAAAACACCCTAGTAAGGGTGTTATAAATGTAACTATTAATTTTTAATAGGCGTATCGTTGCGGCCCTCCTCGGCGAATTTCCTCATTCGCATGCTCCTCAAATTTCTTAAAGTTTTCACGAAAAGCATTCGACAATTTAAAGGCTGTATCGTAATACGCTTTATCATTATTCCAAGTAGTTCTCGGACTTAACAATTCAGATGGAACACCTGGACAATTTCTCGGTTGTGCCACTCCGAATACAGAGTGAATGTGATAATCTTCGTAGGTGTAATTACCCAACTTCCCTTCCAGAACAGCAGTGATCATGGCACGCGTATATTTTAATGGCATTCGTCTACCAACTCCATACTTACCACCAGTCCATCCCGTATTTACCAACCAAACATGAACTCCCGCTTCTTTCATTTTTTCACTCAACATTTCAGCATATTTCGTTGGGTGTAATGGCATAAATGGCGCACCGAAACATGCAGAAAAACTAGGTAAAGGCTCATTAATTCCAGCCTCTGTTCCAGCCACTTTTGCCGTATATCCTGAGATAAAGTGATACGCAGCCTGAGCTGGCGTTAACTTTGAAATTGGGGGCAACACCCCGAAAGCGTCTGCCGTTAAGAAGAAAATATGCTTCGGATTTTCACCAATAGATGGTTGTTTAATATTCTCAATATGATAAATAGGATAACTTACTCTCGTATTTTGAGTGATGGTTGTATCTGCGAAATCTACATTTCCTTGATTATCTAAAATTACATTTTCTAAAATGGCGCCTTTTTTAATCGCCCCATAAATTTCAGGTTCCTTTTCTTTTGAAAGGTCGATTACCTTCGCATAACACCCACCTTCAAAGTTGAAAATAGTGTTTTCTGCTGTCCATCCGTGCTCATCGTCTCCAATTAGTTGTCTGTTTGGATCGGTTGAAAGGGTGGTTTTACCTGTACCTGATAATCCGAAAAAAATTGCTGTATCGCCATCTTTCCCAACATTGGCAGAGCAGTGCATAGGTAATGTATTTTTATAAACGGGTAAAATGAAGTTTAATGCTGAGAAAATACCTTTTTTAATTTCTCCGGTATATCCTGTTCCACCAATCAAAGCTACCTTTCGAGTAAAGTTCAAAATAGCAAAGTTGTGTTGACGTGTACCATCAACATCTGGATTTGCCATAAAACCAGGAGCATTAATCACGACCCATTCAGGATCAAATCTATCTAACTCATCCTCCGTCGGGCGTAAAAACATGTTATGAACAAACATATTACTCCATGGATATTCGTTTACTGCCCGAACACTCATTTTGTAATTTTCATCCGAGCAGATAAAACTGTCACGAACATAAACTTCTTTTTCCGATAGGTAATGAACAACCTTATCATACAATGCATCAAATTTATCTGAATCAAAAGCAACATTAATATCACTCCACCATACTTTATCTTTTGTGATATCGTCCTTAACAATAAAACGGTCCTTTGGTGAGCGGCCTGTAAACTCTCCTGTTTCAACGGTAATTGCTCCTAATGAAGTTTCCCTTCCCTGATTTTTCTGCAACGTTTCCTCATGTAATTCATCCGAAGAAAGTTGATATCGAATCGTAGCATTTTTAATTCCTAAATCATTTAACGAAATCGATTTCGTATTGGGGTTGTATACAGCCATAGATTATTTAAATTAACTTAACAGCGCAAAATTACACATTATTTCAATAGAAGCCATTTTTATTGAAATAAATTCTATTTTTTCTGATTTAAGGTGCTTTTTTTGAGAAAAATGTAAAACATATACCCCCAACCTATCATGAATAGGAGTCCGCCAGTTGGAGTCACAAACCAGATTGTGTTTATGTCAATTTCGGTCAAATAAATAAGGTAAATGGATCCCGAAAAGAAGAAGATACCGATTAAAAACAAATACGATAGTTGCTTCGCCTGTTTTTCTGTGAACCATTGTCCAGCCCAAATCATAAAGATCACAATTACGTGAATAAACTGATAAAACACACCTGTTTGAAAGCTCTCCAATTCCTCAGTTGATAGAATTTCTTGAAGGGCATGAGCGCCAAACGCTCCCAATCCAATGGCCAACAGACCTAAAAAGGCTGATATTGTTAGAATTTTAAACATTTTCTTTAGTTTTTGTTATATTTTAAACAAAAGAGTATCTTCGTAATCACACAAAATTAGTTGATTTTTTTATGAAATCTATTCTTATTGTAGGTTCTGGTAAATCGAGTATTTATCTGATTGAATACTTATCTGAAAAAAGTAAATCCGAAGATTTTAGCATTGTAATTGCCGATCAAAATTTGAATTCGAATATTGAAAATCTTCTCCATTCGAATGCCAATATTTCCTTTCAGCAATTGGATATTACCAAAGAAGAAGCCACTCGAGAATGTATTCAAAGGGCATCTGTTGTGGTATCCATGCTACCTGCAAGGTTTCATATGATTATTGCCAAATTATGCTTGGAAAACTCCAAACACATGGTCACTGCCTCTTACATTACTCCAGAAATGTTAGCTCTTGATGAGCAGGTAAAATCCAAAGGATTGGTATTCATGAACGAAATTGGGGTTGATCCTGGGGTGGATCATATGAGTGCCATGCAGGTGATTGATCGAATCCGCGATCATGGTGGTAAGATGTTATTGTTTGAATCTTTCTGCGGAGGTCTTGTTGCTCCAGAAAGCGATGATAATCTATGGAATTACAAATTCACCTGGAACCCACGTAATGTAGTGTTAGCCGGACAAGGCGGAGCTGCAAAATTTATTCAGGAAGGGACGTATAAATATATTCCTTACCATAAATTATTTCGACGAACAGAATTCTTGGATCTTCGGACATATGGAAAATTCGAAGCCTATGCGAATCGTGATTCATTGCGATACCGACGAATTTATGGTTTGGAAGATATTCCAACCATGTATCGTGGTACCATCAGAAAAGTCGGATTTTCCAGAGCATGGAATATTTTTGTACAACTGGGTATGACTGATGATTCTTATACCATCGAAAATTCTGAAACGATGAGTTACCGTGATTTCACCAATTTATTCTTGGCATACTTACCAAATGATTCTGTAGAATTAAAATTGCGATCCTATCTAAAAATTGATCAGGATGATGTGATGTGGGACAAACTCATCGAACTCGATATTTTTAATCCGAACAAAAAAGTAGGATTGAAAAACGCAACTCCAGCGCAAATTCTCCAAAAAATCTTAATGGATTCATGGACTATGAAACCTGAAGACAAAGATATGATTGTCATGCAGCATATGTTCGGATACGAATATCAAGGTAAGAAAAAACAGATTGAAAGCAGTTTGGTGGTCATTGGAGAAAATCAAACCTACACGGCCATGGCAAAAACTGTTGGTCTTCCCGTTGCCATTGCTACCCTTAAAATTTTGAAAGGGGAAATTTCGAATCCTGGTGTGCAATTACCGATTGCTAAAGAAGTATACGAGCCTATTCTTGCGGAATTAAAAACACACGGAATTGAGTTCTTCGAATACGAAGTTCCGTATTTAGGATACAATCCGAATAACATTCTAGGATAATTAGAAATTGAGGTAAAAATCCTTTGTTAAATGAATAAATTCTTCTGTATACTGATGACGACTTTGTTCGACGACTACAGTGTCGGAATGAATTGTTGATTCTTGACCTGAAAAACACAAAAGACTTCTTTTAAACTTAGATTCAGGAGTTCCCTTTACCCAACATTTTTTAAATACATACAATCCAGCTGCTTTGCAAATACTAAGAAATTCCGGTTCATTTTGAAACGGAATAATCGTAGCAAATAATCCGTTTACCTGTAGAAGTTTCCTCACTGAATCGATCAATTCTTCATAGGATAGGGATTGGGTATTTCTAGCCAATTTTCGTTCTTCGGATTCTGGGCGGATGCTTTCCATAAAAAATGGTGGATTTGAAATAATACAGTCAAATTTGACATTGAGATGGGCAAAAGCAAAATCCTGAATCGAACAATGAGATACTTGAAGGCGATTTGACCATTTTGAATTTTGAAAGTTCATGTAACATTCCTCCGTTGCAGATTCTTCAATCTCAACAGCCTGAATAAAGGCATTTGAAAATCGTTGTGCCATCATTAAAGACAAAATTCCTGTACCGGCTCCAATATCCAGAATTCTTTTTGAATCCAGTAAAAATGGAGCCCACGATCCTAGTAAAATAGCATCGGTTCCCACTTTCATAGCAGATTTATCCTGTAGAACTGAAAACTCTTTAAATCGGAACATTCTTCCCTCCTAATTTATAGCAATTATACTTTATATTTGTTGAAATTTCAGATTCTAATGAGATCGATTTTTTTATTTGCAATTGTTTCATTATTCCTTTTCGCCTGTACTCCTGCGACAATGCAAAATGAGGAGGAAGAAATACCATTAGCAGAAACCGATATACGATTCGAATTTATGACAACAGAGGCTGACTATGATGAAATTAATCTCGTCTACTATGATCATAAAATTGATGCTTTTCGTGATTCTGTAATGGTTTTCGATTACGATAATGCGAATAACCCATTACCCATCATATTAGAATGGGAGAACCACGGATTCCAATATCTGCGTGGTGAAGTTTATCGAAATAATTTCAGTCCGGCCGAATTGACAGCAAGAATTTTAGTGAATGATACAGAAGTTTTTATTGAAACAAAAACCGGAAATGCCAATCAATTCGCTAGGATTGTTTGGGATTATACCATTGATTAGGACTCATAATTGTTCAAATTAATACCTTAGGTATTTATCGAACACCTCAATAACCGACTTTACCTCTCCATCATTCGAAAAGAAAGTTCGGCGTGTAAATGATTTAAAAGGAGCGGCAGGTTCCCACCAGAATATCCCTTTTCCCAAATTATTTGGAATTTGTAAAATGATGTCATTTACATGTTCTAGAAATTCCTTTTGTCCTTTTTCTGTTTCAGGGAAAGGTGGCTTCTTTTCTTTATACTCGGCAACATCATAATTGTAAGCCGTTTCTACCAGGATAATATCCTTTTTATATTCCAAAGCTGTGAAATTCAAACACTCTCGTAAATTTAATAAATTCCCATGCCACCATGGATAATACGACTGTCCAATAACATCGTATTTAATATTGTAGGTGTGTAACTTATCAAACCAATATTTTGTAAAATTCTTATCTCCTCCTTTATCAATATGAATCATGATTTTTGGGGGTTTTCGATTTCCACAACTTGCCATCACTCCCTTAATTCCTGCCTGTAATAAACCAGCTAAATTATCCCAGTTTTCGGGTAATTTCCCGTTCGGCCAACACATACCATTACTAATTTCATTTCCAATTTGAACCATATCCGGAAACACTCCGGCATCTTTAAAGGCAATCATGGTTTCTTTGGTATACTCATAGAGTTTTTGTTCCAAATCCTTCTGAGGCAAACTATCCCAGGTCTTAGGCAAATACTGTTTCTGCGGATCGGCCCATGTATCTGAATAATGATAATTCAACAAAAACTTGTATCCTTTTTCTTTCGCTTCTTTCGCCATTGCAATTGTGTATGCCAATCCATTTGGCAATCGAGTAGGTGTATGGAATAATCTCAATCGAATCCAGTTGTACCCATGCTCACGAAAGATATCGAGGCCCTTTTTTACGATTCCGTTTTCTTTGAATTGAAATCCTTTGTCCTCCGCCTCTTTCACAAAAGACAAGTCAGCTCCAATAGCATATTCCTGAGCGTTTAATTGTGAAGAAAATCCGATAATCAAGCCGAATAAAAGGATAAGCGTATTATTTTTTACTGTATTTCTTTTCATCGGCAAATGTTTTTGAAACTTCCATTTTTAAATCTTCAGATTGGACTTTAATTGTCCATTCTTTAGTCCTTTTATGAACTTTAATTAGTGTTGATGCAATTCCTGCTTCACATCGAACAATCGGATCTCCCACTACTTCAACTCCTTCGGAAACGACGAATTTCACCTCTTCCGCATAATTTGGAATGCGATTAATTTTCGTATCAGTTACCATCGCCTCAACAAAAATCAAGTCATACAATTCGTCTTCATAGTATTGGGTTCTATCATCAGTTTTAATCACAATGGTTTTCGCTTCTTTTGGTGTATTGCGATACATCTCCGTCACTTTTTTACCATCAATAAATCCGACTGCTCTGAGTTCCCCTGGTTCAAATTCATTAAGTTTAAAAGTAAATGGTGGATGTTTTAAATTATTGGATATTCGATTCACATCTGGCTTTTGGGTTCCTAAATTGCGTCCATTTAAAAATAGTTGGACTTGATCGCAATTGCTAAAAATGCGAACATCCGTAGTACTTTCTGGCGTCCAATAATTGGCAATATATACCATGGGGGCTCCCTGTGGATGACTGGCATCTCGCTGACTTTGATAGAAGAAATAGGAAAACTTCGGAACTCGGAATACATCCATAATTCCAGAGGCTTCCATATCATCGGCATAGCCGCGATTGTAATCAAACATCACCCAGTACCCATCTGCAAAAGCAGGCGTATTGAAATTGTCATTGTGTGCCTCTTGAATATTTAGCGATTGTTGTAATAATCCTTTTTCCCCAGCACCTCGAAGCTGACGACTTGATCGTTCTTCTTGCAATAAATTTCCCCAGGAGTCCTGATTCAATCCGGCATTCATGGCGTAGTACTCCCAATCACCATATTCTGAAATAGTATAGGGTTTCTTTAATTTGTCATCGTAATGTTTCAATCGATGCTGACGCGCTTGTATGTAAATATCATACCCATAGGATTGCCATCCGGCGGTGAAACACTGATTTCCGGGATATTCTTTATGGGCAATTGTGGTTAACGAATCAATAAAAGGCTCTGGCATCCAGCTTTCATTCAAGGAAACTTCCCAAGCAATTACGGATGCACGATTTCGGTCTCTGCGGATTAAATCCCGTGCAGTTTGAAAGACATGTTTTTGAAATGCCTCGTCTTGACTAAAATATTGCCAACCCAAAATGGCATTAATGGTTACAATTCCCAATTCGTCGCAGGCATCCATAAATGATGGACTTTGCGGATAATGAGACAAACGCACATAATCGAATCCGGCATCTTTAATTTTCTTCGCATCGCGATAATTTGCGTTATCTCCGATAGCATACCCCACTAAGGGATATTCCTGATGCCGATTGACACCACGCAAAAAAGTCTTCTTCCCATTAAGGTAAAAATCCTGTCCAACAAATTTCATTGTTTTAATTCCAATTCGATGTACCTCCTCATCAACCACATCACCGTCAACTAAAACCTGAGTTTTTAATTCATACAAATTTGGATTATCTGGAGACCATAATAAAGGATTGTCAACAATTAAACTGGACGTAATTTCTTTATCAGAACCTGTCGAAAATTGTTGAGCTTCACTGCTTGTTGATACGACTTCGATTCCGTCTTTCATCAGAATGTTTCGAACAGCAACAAAAGCGTCTTTCACATCCGAATTACGAACATGGGTTTGGATTTTTATTTCGGCACTCGTATCAGTCACCTTCGGATAACTTACAAAAACTCCTCCACTGGCAACTTTGTTTTCTAAAATCGGATTGGTGATATGAACTTTATTTTTCGAGATGAACCATACATTTCGATAAATTCCACCATAGGTATTAAAATCCAAAATTTCTAAAGGTTTCGGACCAGTCACTGGATTGTCCAGATTATTCAACTTCACCGTTAATACATTTTCCTTTGTGTATTCAACATCATCAGAAATATCGACTACAAAAGGCAAATAGCCGCCATGATGGGTGATTTTCTTCTTCCCATTGATCCACACCTCAGCAATATTCATTGCCCCTTCAAACTTTATAAACAACTTCTTATTCCTATAGGAGTTATTAAGGGCGAACACCTTGTTATACCAAGAAATTCCTTGCCACTGATTATTGACAATTCTTGGTTCTATTTTCGGAGTATGTGGCAACTGAACACTCTTCCAATTGGATTTATCAAAATCTTCAAGATAATTCACCTCTTGGCTCACACTGTCTTGCTTAATGAAGTACCAGTTGTTATTGAATTTAATTTGTTTTCCTTTAAAATCAGAATTTGATCCGCATTGATATAAAAACAGGACCACACACAATCTAAAAATCCATTTCATGAGTGTAAAAAATTTGTTCTAATTTACAAAAACTGCCCCTAAACGAGAAGTTAAAAAATCGGTAGATAACTACCTGAAATGAAATAAAATGCAGTAATTTGCTTGAAAATTTCTAAATAGAATGAGTGCAGCACATCAATTGTATCCATTAAAATTCCAACCCCTTTACAAATACCGAATGTGGGGTGGAAATAAGTTACGAACGGCGCTTAACAAAGCGTATGAAGGAGAAAATATTGGAGAGTCTTGGGAGATTTCAGATGTACAAGGTGATGAAACCAAAGTGATGAATGGAGCCCTTGCCGGTCATACCTTACGGTCATTGGCCAATGAATTCAAAGGTGATTTTCTGGGCAATGCAGTGTTTGAAAAATTCGGAAATGAATTCCCTTTACTCATCAAGTTTATCGATGCCAAAACGCCATTATCTATACAAGTACATCCTCATGATCATATTGCGAAAGAACGTCATAATTCCTTCGGAAAAAATGAAATGTGGTATGTTATGGCTGCAGATGAAGGCGCCGAAATTATTGTAGGTTTCGATCAGAAAGTAGACAAAGAAACCTACACTCAAAAACTTGAAGAAGGCAATATTTTAGAAGTTATGAATGCAGAAAAAACGGCTGCTGGAGATGTATTTAACATTCCGACTGGACGCGTTCATGCTATTGGTGCGGGGGTACTTTTGGCTGAAATTCAGCAGACTTCAGATATTACCTATCGTATTTACGATTACAATCGCGTTGATAAAGCCACTGGAAAAACGCGCGAATTACACAATGATTTAGCTATTGACGTGATTGATTTTGAAGTTCATGATTCTTATAAAACCAACTACGATAAAACGGCAAATGCCAGAAGTAAAATGGTGCATACGCCCTATTTTAAATCGAATATTTTACCGATTTCAGAGCCACAAAAAGTAGATTATTCGAACATGGATTCTTTTGTGATTCATATTTGCACAGAAGGTGCTTACAATATCTATTTTAAGGATGAAGCCTATCATGTAAAGAAAGGCGAATCGATTTTATTGCCTGCAAAAATTGACGGAATAGAAATTCAGCCCGTTGGTTTTTCTGAAATATTAGAGGTTCATATGTAATCAAAGGTTAAAAAAAATCTAAAAGGGATTGTGGTGCGCAATCCCTTTTCTTTTTTGGTGTTATTAGTATAAAAACAATTGTATGACTAGTCAGCTCAACACCTACAGAATCACAATCCTTAGCTTCGTTTTACTTGTATTCTTCGGAATTCAATTCCACCTCAATCGAACCGAGTCACTGACCAACAAATACGAACTCGAATTAAAATTACAGGAAGCCTTTCGCGATAGCATTCGCTCTTATCAATTCAAAAACGGACTAATCCTTCAGGAAAAGAAAAGTTTACAAGGAAAACTTAAAAAACTACAATCCAGACAGGCAGATTTAACTACAGAACAACAATCATTATTGACTACTGTTAAGCGTCTTCAAAAGGAGCAGAAAAAACAAAAATTAATCTTTGCTGCAGCTCAGATTCAGTACAAAAAACTCATCGATTCTATGAATACTCAAATGGGCGTTTTACAACAACAGGATTCAAAAAATCTTCAAATGGTTTTCACAAATGCGAACAGTGATGGCCACATCAAATTTGAAATTGAAACCGAACATCTGCTATCCAACAGAAACCATCCGAAGCTCTACATCAAATCACTGGACTTTCCAAACACACAAACCGTAACCTTTAATTTTGACAAGAACCAACGCAAAGATTATCCGATTTCCTTTTCGATCATCAATAGTAATCCATACTTCAAAGCACATAGTATTGAAAGCTATGTGATTCCGAATATCGAAAAGAAAATTGTGGATCCGAATGCCAGTCAAAAAATCAAAAACTGGTTCAAACGAAACGGAAATCAATTATTAGTTGGCGCACTAAGTTTTGCTACTGGAGTTACCATTTCAAACTTCTAAACCACCTTTTTTAAACTTTCTAATTCAATTTTGAGTTCATTGAACATCTGGAGAATACTACTAATCTTAAGGTCTTGTTCGTGGTATTCCTGGGTATTGATGGCACAGGTAAATTTCCACAATTCCAATACCTCAGAAGCAGGTACTTCATACGGTGCATACGCTGAATTATCTGGCTTTAACAATAACGTACCTCTGGTCTCAATTTGATTGTAAACCCGCTTATACGTTAATCCGTCGTTTCGGGTAACGACCACATAAGAAGTTCCGTCACGAACATCTCTAATATCTTCTACAAACTCGCCAATTACATAGGAACCATCTTTCATCGGCAACATGGAATCTCCTTTTATCGGAAAAGCTCTGTGTTTGCCTGTCGGTAAAAACGGCAATTTAATTTTTTGCAATTGCTCAATATACTCCGGATCGTTGTAGCCTAATAAATATCCAGCCGAAGCTTTTGTTGGTACTACTTCTATTAAATTCTCATTCTCAGCATCCACCATAATTGGAAAAAGTACACGCTGATTTCCAATTTCAATAAAGGAATTGTCTTCTGTCTTTGTCAAATCCTTTTTTACCAAAATATCAATGGGCAATTTGAAATAATCCGAGAGCTCAATTAAGGTTTCAATAGGCGGTTCACTACGCGCCTCTTCATAAGAACCAATTCGCGATCTATTGATTTGCAATTCCTCTGCCAGTTGCTCTTGGGTAAGCTTATTGAGTTTTCGTAAATGCCGAATATTTTTTGATATCAATTTCATAATACTACAAATATAAGCAACAAAAACTACATTATGTAGATATTTTTGTATCATGTTTTTGAACACGCATTCTTATTATAGTTTACGCTACGGCACAATAGCTCCTAAAGAACTGATCAACAGTTTAAAAGAGCTTCATATATCGTGTTTCGCGATTACAGATATTAATGCAACAACCATGGCTTTAGACATCTATCGATTGGGTAAAAAAGCCGGAATAAAAGTGGTTTTGGGCGCTGATTTCAGAAACAGTGTACAGCAGCAATTTGTGATGATTGCCAAAAATAATAATGGATTTAGATCTATTAATGAGTACCTCTCTGAATTTTTACATCAGCGGAATTATGTGATTCCGAAACGGGCTAAAAAACTCGAAGATGTGATCGTGATTTATCCTTTTCATTCCTTTCAAAATGACTCTTTAGAAGCTAATGAATTTTTAGGAGTTCGATTAACCGATTTAAAAAAATTGCCCTTTTCTCCATGGAAAAACAGGTTAGAAAAACTGGTGGTACTACATACGATTTCATTTCAAAACAAACGCGGATTTAACACGCATCGCTTATTACGCGCTATCGATAATAACACCTTACTCAGTAAACTTCCGAAAAGCGAACAAGGGAGTGAATCCGATGTATTGATATCGCCTTACAAACTGAAACGACTATTCGAAAACTATCCTAAAATTATCGAGAATACCGAGCGAATTCTAGCTGACTGCGTTGCCAATTTTGATTTTTCAGAGGGTGTTCCTAACAATCAGAAGTGCTATACAAACAATGAGGAACTGGATTTTAAACTCCTCAAAAAACTCACGTTTCAAGGACTCGCCTATCGCTATGAAAAACCTACACCAAAGATTTTAGCACGTATTGATAAAGAATTATCGATTATCAAAGAAAAGGACTTTGTCTCTTACTTCCTGATCAATTGGAAAATTCTAAAATATGCCCGAAGCAAAAATTACTACTATGTAGGCCGTGGTAGTGGTGCAAACAGCATCATCGCCTACCTCCTCCGTATTACGGATGTTGATCCGGTAGAATTGGATTTGTACTTCGAGCGATTTATCAATTTGTATCGTAAGAATCCACCTGATTTCGATATTGATTTCTCATGGAAAGATCGCGATGATGTTACCGATTTCATTTTTAAACGTTTTAAACACACGGCACTCATATCGGTTTATAACACCTTTAAATTCAAAGCTTCGGTTCGCGAATTGGGAAAAGTTTTCGGACTCCCAAAACACGAAATCGACAAGCTGACCACGCAACAATTCCAATTTGAGAAACTCGATCGATTATCACAATTGGTCCTCACCTATGCGAAATACATTCAGGGGTTTCCAAATTACCTGGGCATTCATGCCGGCGGAATCTTAATTTCAGAAAAACCGATTCATAATTATGTCGCTACGTTTATGCCACCTAAAGGATTTTCGACCACACAATTTGATATGGTGATTGCCGAAGACATCGGATTGTACAAATTTGACATTCTATCGCAACGTGGTCTCGGAAAAATAAAAGATGCTGTAGGAGTGATTCAATATAATCAGTCCGAAAAAAGTAAGCGTTTAGACATTCATGACATCAAAAGTTTTAAAAAAGATGAGCGAATTAAGGAGTTGTTACGCACTGCAAAAGCAATTGGTTGTTTCTATGTAGAGTCACCAGCCATGCGCATGCTGATGACCAAATTGAGAGTAGACACCTACCTCGGACTCGTAGCGGCAAGTTCTGTAATTCGTCCTGGCGTATCGCAATCGGGGATGATGCGTGCTTACATTCAACGGCATCGGTTTCCGGAAAAACGAAAAGAAGCCCATCCGATTCTACTCGATATTATGCCCGAAACATATGGCGTGATGGTCTATCAGGAGGATGTAATTAAAGTGGCTCATTATTTTGGCGAATTGACCTTGGGCGAGGCTGATATGTTGCGCCGTGGAATGTCTGGTAAATACCGAAGTCGCGACGAGTTTCTAAAGGTGAAACAGAAGTTTTTTGACAATTGTATTGCCTCTGGAAAAACAATGAAACTCACCTCAGATATCTGGCGTCAAATTGAAAGTTTTGCAGGCTATGCTTTTGCGAAAGGACATTCGGCATCCTATGCTGTAGAAAGCTATCAGAGTTTGTTTTTGAAAGCCTATTATCCTTTGGAATACATGGTAGCAACCATCAATAATTACGGCGGATTTTATAAAACAGAAGTCTATGTTCACGAAGCTCGAATGCATGGCGGAACCATTCATGCGCCCTGTGTGAATAAGAGCTATACCCAAACCGTGATTTACGGAACAGACATCTGTATCGGATTCATGTTTTTGCAATCGTTCGAATCAAAAAATTGCAAAAGAATTGTAGAAGAACGAAAGAAAAACGGGGTATTTATCTCCTTAGATGATTTTATTAGTAGGGTTCCGATTTCTATTGAACAAATCAGTATTCTCATTAAAATTAACGCTTTTCGATTTACAGGCAGAAACAAACGGGAATTGTTATGGGAAGCGCACATGAAAATCAATAAAGTAAGTTTAGAGGAAGAACGAATTACGCTGTTCGAAGCCAAAAAAGTCGATTATAAAACACCCCAATTATCGAACAATAAATTAGAAGATGCTTTCGATCAGATTGAATTGTTAGGGTATTCACTTAACAGTCCTTTTGATTTATTAGAAGACACCTTTATTCATCCGCTTCGCGCAAAACACTTAAAAAAACTCATTGGTAAAATGGTAACTATTGACGGCTACCTCATTACCTGCCGAAAGGTAAAAACCTCAAAAGGTGATTTGATGTGGTTTGGCAATTTTATCGATTATGACGGTTATTTTGTTGATACTGTAAACTTTCCGCCAGTAGCCAAAATGTATCCGTTTCGAGGTGGTGGAATTTATCGTGTATTCGGAAAAGTAGTTGAAGAATTTGATTGCATCACGATTGAAACAGTGAGTATGGAAAAATTAGCGGTGATTGAAGATCCGCGGTATTCAGATAGTCAGAAAGGGAGACTATTGAAGAAGAAAAAAACGGCATAATGGAACGCTCTATTGTACATATGGATTTAGACACTTTTTTCGTGTCTTGTGAACGATTGCTAGATAGCAGATTGGTAGGAAAGCCCATTCTTATTGGCGGAACTTCAGACCGAGGTGTGGTGGCTTCCTGTAGTTATGAAGCCCGAAAATTCGGAATTCACTCAGCGATGCCTATGCGAATGGCCAAACAATTATGTCCCGAAGCGATTGTACTTCGAGGCAACTCTGGCATCTATTCGAAATATTCAAATCTGGTGACCGATGTGATTAAAGATAGTGTTCCGCTGTATGAAAAAACTTCGGTAGATGAATTTTATATTGATCTCACCGGAATGGATAAATTTTTCGGATGCCATAAGCTCGCTACCGAATTGCGGCAGCGTATTATTACAGAAACAGGATTACCGATTTCTTTCGGATTATCCATCAACAAAACCGTCTCAAAAATCGCCACTGGCGAAGCAAAACCCAACAATCAGATTCAGGTAATAAAAGGTACCGAAAAACCCTTTTTATCACCATTGTCGGTTCGTAAAATTCCGATGGTGGGTGAAGTAACCTATCGCAACTTATGTGATTTGGGTATTCGAAGGATTAAAACCATTCAGGAGATGCCCATGGAAATGATGGCGAAGGTGTTTAAAAAAAACGGAATTTCAATCTGGAAAAAAGCGAATGGGATTGATAATTCTCCTGTAATCAAATACCAGGAACGAAAATCAATTTCGACAGAACGCACCTTTGATCGAGATACCATTGATATTCAAAAACTGGATAGTATCATTATGGCGATTACCGAAAATCTGGTCTTTCAGTTGCGAAGAGGAAATAAACTGACGGGGTGCGTCGGATTCAAAATTCGTTATTCTGACTTTCAAACCTATACGGTTCAAAAACGGATTCCGTATACCGCTGCCGATCATAAAATCATTCCGATTGTCAAAGAATTATTCAAAAAATTATACCAGCGAAGATTGTTGGTGCGACTCATTGGAATCAAATTTTCGCACTTGGTAGAAGGCGGATTTCAAATTGATTTGTTCGATGATGAAGAACGCGTACTGAGTTTGTATCAGGCCATGGATAAGATGCGAGAACGCTTTGGCGATCGATCTGTAATTCGTGCTTCGGGCATGGAAGCCAAAAGTATCTCACGATGGAATCCGTTTAATGGAGAACCACCGCCATTATTAGCCAATCGCAGGCAATAATTTAACCGTCAAAATAGATGTAAATTCCAAGTACAATTAAGCAAATTGCATGGTGATTGATTCAATAATCTTACATTTATTCTTCTATTTTGGATGAATTAGACGTGTGCCCCCCGAAAGTTTAACATGATACATACTGCAATCTTTCCCAAATTTGTCTCGATACAAACTGCTGATTGATTTAGAAAATGATTCAATTCCGTTTTTGTGAATTAAATTGATGGTACAACCTCCAAATCCACCACCCATCATCCGAGCACCAAGAATATGCTGATTATCCCTAGTAGCATCCACTAGAAAATCGAGTTCTGCACAACTTACTTGATATTTATCGCTCAATCCTTCATGAGATGCATAGATTAATGAGCCAATTTTAGTCAAATTATTTGTTGCAATTGCCTCTTTAAATTGATGTACTCGATCAATTTCTTCAACCACATAGCTCACTTTTTGATAATCTGAAGATGTTATGTTCTTCTTCGATTTCTCCAATGCTTCGATTGAAATATCTCGCAAAGCAGAAACATCTAAAAAATCGGAAATTTTTTCACAAATGGCTCTTCGATCATTATAGGCCGTATCAGTTAAGGCATGCTTCACATTCGAATTGATTAACATCAGTTCGTAATCTTTAAAATCAATTTCGAAGGCATCCGAAGTAACCGATCTGCAATCCAATAATAAGGCACTGTTTTCTTGTCCGAACATGGACGCATATTGATCCATTATTCCGCATTTCACTCCGGCATAATTATGTTCTGCCTTTTGTGAAATATAAATCATTTGGTTTTTGGAGAGACCCAATTTAAACAATTCATTTAGTGCGAAAACTAGGCTATTTTCGAGTGCTGCCGAAGACGACATTCCAGATCCCACAGGAATATCACCAGAAAATGCACAGTTAAAATTTGGAATAGTTAAACCTGCTTTCTGAATTTCCGCAACCACACCAATAATGTAGTTTCGCCATTGGCCATTTTGAATGGGCTCAATGTTATTTAGAAAAAATTCATAATCTTCAGAAACATCCATTGCAATGGCTTTGGAATGGGTGTGATTACTTCTGCCTATAACCATATAGATCCCCTTGTCTACAGCCGCCGGAAAAGCAAATCCGTCGTTATAGTCTGTATGTTCTCCTATCAAATTGATTCGACCCGGGGAAAAGACTACTATTGGTTCTGTTGAGAATTCTTGTTGAAAATATTGATAGACAGATATGGCTCTAGAATTATCCATTTGCTTTCAAAGTTACATCAATATTCCAGGTAATTTTGTAG
>JALQZD010000095.1 GCA_023258495.1 Polaribacter sp. | reverse complement strand
TTGTTCTGTTAACTGGAACAATGGCGAGTCCTTCTACTGATAACATTATTGCTGAGTTCATTAAGGCATATCCAAATGTAAAGCACGTATTGTACGATGCTGTTTCAGAATTTGGAGCTGTTGAAGCATTTAACGAAGTGTATGGTACACGTGCCTTACCAAGCTATAAATTAGGTGAAGCGAAAACCATCGTTTCTTTCGGAGCGGATTTCTTAGGAGACTTCCACGGTGGATTCGAAGTGGATTATGCAGAAGGAAGAAAGCCAGAGAATGGTGAAATGTCGTATCACGTTCAGTTTGAGAGTAACATGTCTATTACTGGTGCAAATGCCGATAAGCGTATTGTAGTAAAACCTTCTGATCAGGTATTCGCTTTGATCAACTTATACAACGCTTTAACTGGAGCAGGTCTTCCATCAAAAGCAACTCCTGCAGATGCTGATGTAAAGAAAGCTGCACAAGCATTAAAGAAAGCGGGAAGCAAAGCAGTTGTATTAACTGGAATTAACGATAAAAACGCACAATTAATTTCCTTAGCAATCAATAATGTATTGCAAAGTGAAATTATTGATACCGCAAATACCATTCACATTCGTCAGGGTAATGACGCTGCCGTTAGTGAGTTAGTTGCAAATATGAAAGCCGGAAACGTAGGCGGATTGGTTACATTAAATGTAGATCCGGCATATACATTGCCAAATGCTACTGAATTTGCGGCTGCTTTAGAAAAGGTGTCTTTAAAAGTAGCAATGGCTACAGAGTTCAATAGCACAGTGGATGCTATGGAATATGCCTTACCTATTTCTCACTTCTTAGAGTCTTGGGGAGATACGCAATTTAAAGCGGGTCAGTTTGGATTGATGCAACCTACTATTCAACCATTATTCAATACAGCGCAAGCGCAGGATGTATTATTAAAATGGTCTGGAAATTCAACTAGCTATTATGAGTATTTAAAATCATACTGGGCAGACGAAGTCATCTCTGGAACCACTTGGAACAAAGTGTTGCATGACGGATTCTTCAACGCCTCTGTTTCTTCTGCACCATCAGCAAATAGAGTTGATGTAAATTCGGTAGCAGGAGCATTAGTAGCGAGTGTAAACCCTTCGAAATACGAATTAAACTTATATACTACTGCTGGTTTAGGAGATGGTAAGCAAGCGAATAACCCTTGGTTACAGGAATTCCCTGATCCAATTACCAGAGCATCTTGGGATAACTACTTATCGATCTCAATGGCAGATGCTAAGGAATTAGGATTCAAAAATCCAGTAAGAGATAATGGTGCCATTGATGGAAACTACGCGACTGTTAAAGTAAACGGAGTTACCTTAGAAAATGTACCCGTAATGATTCAGCCAGGTCAGGCGAAAGGTTCTATCGGATTATCTTTAGGATATGGTAGAACCCAAGGATTAAAAGAAGAAATGCAAATTGGTGTTAACGCGTATCCTTTATATAAGGACTTCAACAACATGCAATTTGATGTAACTATTGAAAAGACTTCAGGATGGCATGAGTTTGCTTGTACTCAGGTACAAAAAACAATTGCTGGACGTCACGATATCTTAAAAGTAACTACTTTAAAAGAGTACTTAACGGTTGATCCAAAAGATCATCACCATGGATGGAACAAGCCTGCTTATGTGTCTTATGACCATAATGAAGTAGAAGCAAATTCCATTGACTTATGGGATGAGCATAACAGAGAAATGGGTCACCATTTCAAATTATCGATCGACTTAAATACCTGTACAGGATGTGGTGCTTGTGTGGTAGCATGTCATGCAGAGAATAATGTACCTGTAGTAGGTAAGAAAGAAGTTCGTATTGGTAGAGATATGCACTGGTTGCGTATCGATAGATACTATTCTTCTGAAGTAGAAACAAGAGAAGATGCAAAAGAGCAAGGATTAAGCCGTGCTGAAATGTATCGTGCTTTAGAAACTGAAGCAGAAAATCCAGAAGTGACTTTCCAACCAATGATGTGTCAGCACTGTAACCATGCACCGTGTGAAACGGTTTGTCCGGTTGCTGCAACCACTCACGGTAGACAAGGTCAAAACCAAATGACGTATAACAGATGTGTGGGTACACGTTATTGTGCAAACAACTGTCCGTATAGAGTACGTCGTTTCAACTGGTTCAACTATTCAAACAATGATGAGTTTGACTATAACATGAACAATGACTACGGTAAAATGGTATTAAACCCAGATGTAGTAGTACGTTCAAGAGGTGTTATGGAAAAATGTTCATTCTGTATACAATCAACTCAAGCTACCATCCTTCAAGCGAAAAAAGAAGGAAGAGCTGTTAGAACTAATGAATTCTCAACTGCTTGTTCATCAGCTTGTTCAACAGGAGCATTAGTGTTTGGAGATGTAAATAACAAAGAAGATGCAGTGACGCCTTTAGTATCTGATAAAAGAGCTTATGGTGTTTTAGATTACTTACAGACCAAGCCGAATGTGATTTATCAAGTGAAAGTTAGAAATACAAACGAAGCGTAATTAAAATTAAGATATAGAATATGTCTCATTACGAAGCACCCATTAGGGAACCTTTAGTATTAGGTGATAAAACGTATCACGATATTACCGAAGACATTGCAAAGCCAATCGAAGGAAAAGCCAATAAGAATTGGTACATAGCGTTTTACATCTCTTTAGCAGCTATGCTTTGGGGATTTGGCTGTATTTTTTACACGATCGGAACAGGAATCGGTGTTTGGGGTCTAAGTAAAAACATCGGTTGGGCATGGGATATCACCAACTTCGTATGGTGGGTAGGTATTGGTCACGCTGGTACATTAATCTCTGCCGTATTATTGTTATTCCGTCAGAAATGGAGAATGGCGATTAACCGTTCTGCAGAAGCGATGACCATCTTTGCAGTATTCCAGGCTGGTTTATTCCCAATCATTCACATGGGTCGTCCTTGGAATGGATACTGGGTATTACCAATTCCAAACACATACGGATCATTGTGGGTGAACTTTAACTCACCACTTTTATGGGACGTATTTGCGATCTCAACTTATTTATCAGTATCATTAGTATTCTGGTGGACAGGTTTATTACCAGATTTCGCGATGATTCGTGATAGAGCTGTAAAGCCTTTCCAAAAGAAGATTTATTCATTAATCTCTTTCGGATGGTCGGGGAGAGCAAAGGACTGGCAGCGTTTTGAAGAAGTATCTTTGGTATTAGCTGGTTTAGCAACACCATTAGTACTTTCTGTACACACCATCGTATCTTTTGACTTCGCAACATCAGTAAACCCAGGTTGGCACTCGACAATCTTCCCTCCATATTTCGTTGCTGGGGCGATTTTCTCAGGATTCGCAATGGTACAGACCTTATTAGGTATCATGCGTAAAGTGACCAACTTAGAAGCATATATTACAAGATTACATATTGAGTACATGAACATCGTAATCATCTTAACAGGTGGTATCGTCGCGGTGGCCTATGCAACTGAATTCTTCATTGCATGGTATACAGGTTCTCCATATGAATATTATACGTACTTATCTGTAGGTGCGGCAACAGGTCCATACTGGTGGGCATTCTATTCGCTATTGTTATTCAACATTGCGATTCCACAGTTGTTATGGATCAAGAAAATCAGAAGAAGCTTTGTTTGGTCTTTCATCATTTCGATTGCGATTAACATCGGAATGTGGTTCGAAAGATTTGACATTATCGCTATTGTATTGAGTAAAGGTCACTTACCATCAACTTGGTGGCGTTTTGAACCTACCTTTGTAGATGTAGGTATCTTTATCGGTACCATCGGATTCTTCTTTGTACTATTCTTATTGTACGCAAGAACATTCCCGGTAATTGCACAAGCGGAGGTAAAAACCATTTTGAAATCTTCTGGTGAGTTTTATAAAATTAGAAGAGACGAACAAGGAATACCTACGAAACCTGAAATTAAGGTGAAGAAAGCGAAAGGTAAATCGACTAAAAAAGATAAAGAATAATTATGGGAGCATCAAAAGTGATTCACGCGTTTTATAACGATGACGAGATTTTATTAGATGCTGTTAAAGCGGTAAAAGCGGAGCACCATCATATCGAAGAAGTGTTTTGTCCTTTTCCGGTTCACGGATTAGACAAAGCGATGGGATTAGAACCTACGAGACTTGCAATTGCTTCATTCATGTTTGGAGTGACTGGTCTTGCTGTGGCTATTTGGATGACCAATTATATGATGATTCAGGATTGGCCACAAGACATCGGTGGTAAACCAAGTTTCTCTTGGTTCGAAAACATGCCGGCTTTCGTTCCTGTAATGTTCGAATTAACCGTATTCTTTGCAGCACACTTAATGGTAATCACATTCTATATGAGAAGTAGAATCTGGCCATTCAAAAAAGCAGAGAACCCAGATCCAAGAACTACAGACGATCATTTCTTAATGGAAATTCCTGTAGCAGAAGGAGACGAAAAGAAATTAACTGCTTTATTGGAGAAAACAGGAGCAGTAGAAATTAATATAGTAGACAAGCATTAAAAGAGGTATGATGAAAAATATCAAAATAGTAGCGGTATTAATCATTTTTGTGGGAATGGTATCTTGTGCAGATAAACGTTCTCCTCAAGTGCAATATATGCCAGACATGTATGTATCTGTACCTTATAAAACGGATGGTTCTAACGGATTAAACGGAACGCCAGTAAACAGCAAGCCTGTGGCAGGAACAATCCCAAGAGGTGGTCATCCGGCCTATGATATCCCAAATACTATCGACGGTTATGAAAAGGCGAGAACGGAGTTAACAAACCCATTAGAGGCTTCTGAAGCTAATCTTGAAAAGGGTAAGACAACTTACGAGATTTACTGTATTAGTTGCCATGGTAAAAAAGGTGACGGTAACGGATATTTATCACAGGCAGAAAAGTTTAACGGTATCCCAAATTACAAAGACAGAGATATTAATGCAGGGACGATTTACCACGTAATCATGCATGGTAAAAACTTAATGGGATCTCACTCCTCTCAATTGACCTACAACGAACGCTGGCAAGTAGTTCACTATGTAGAAAAGTTAAGAGCAGATTTATTAAAATAAAGCAATAGATTGAATTTGGAAAATATGTATCAATTTTCAAAAAATTTAAAGTTAACAGCATTCGGACTTATCATTGTAGGTCTTTTAGGAATTGGTTACGGATTTTATTCTGCTCCATCAACGGTAGAAGAAGCCAAAGCTATGGTAGCTCACGGTGGTGATCATGGAGATGACCATGGTACTGCTCACGCAGATACTCACGGAGATACCACTAAAAAAGAGGCTCATACAGATGCGACTCATAAAGAAGCGCATACAAAGGACGGTCATGCAACAGAAAGTCATGAAGACGAACATGGGGAACACTTATTACATCAGATGCAAAACAGACCTTGGTCGGCATTTTATGTAGCCCTATTCTTCTTCTTAGGTATTTCTTTATTGGTATTAGCATTCTATGCGGCACAGCGCGTCGCTAAAGCAGGATGGTCTATTGTTTTATTCAGAGTAATGGAGGCAATTACAGCAAATATTGTACCTACCTCAATCATTATGTTGATTGTAATCATTCTT
>JALQZD010000168.1 GCA_023258495.1 Polaribacter sp. | reverse complement strand
ATATCCCTTTATCACTTTGGAAGACAAAGTGACCGATGATTTAAACCATATTTTCACTAAAAACAAAATCCATATTACTTATTCTGGTGCATTAGGTGAAAAACAGAATCCTCGGAAATTATATGAGTTTTTTGATCAGGCTTCAAAACAAATTGAAGATTCCGAATTTCATATTTTTTCTCAGGGCGATATTTTTGAAGGATTAAAAAAGGATAATAAAAATTCAAATATTAAATTCTATCCATTAGTTCCAAAAGAGAATATTCGAGAATTATATCAGAAAAGTCATGTTCAAGTAGTGCCTCAAAAAGAAGGAACGTCCATCGGCTCCCTACCTTCTAAATTGCCTAATCTTTTGGCGGCAAATGTTAGAATTTTATTAATTACTGATCCGAAGAGCGAATTATATGAATTCTTTAAACAGCAAAATTTAAGTACTGTAGCAACCAGTTGGGAAATTTCAGGATTGATTGAAACTTTGCAAGTTTTACTTCAATCGACGACAGGTTATTCAAATCAGAAAAAGATCGCTGAGAAATTCTTTACAATAGAGCAAATGGTGGGTAAAATACTGGAATAATTCAAATATATTTGTTTGTAGATTTCAGGTACACATTTTGAAGCATAGATATTCCCATTTTATAAGACCGATTCAGCTTGTCATTGATTTGTTCTTCATCATTGGTATTTCATTTTACTTTAACAATGATTATTTAAATCCGTCATATCTGATTTACATTTCGGTGTATTGGGTGGTGAGTTCCTATTTTTCAAATTTTTATAAGGTTCATCGATTTAACCGAGTACTTCGAATTTTCACACTTCTATTTCGACAATTTGTTGTTTTTATTTTAGGATATTTTGCCTACTTCGGACTGTTTAGAGAAGGAGATTTGGTAGGAAACCAATTTTTGGTTTTGGTGACCATTATTTCATCAATCACCCTAGTCAAAATTGGTTGGTTCGTTTTATTAAAGAAATATAGAGCGCTTGGTAAGAATTATAGAATAACGATAGTAGCTGGTTATGACCAACCATCAAAAAACATCATCAAACTTTTCAAAAGTAAATCGAACTTAGGATATCGGTTTTTGGGATTTTTTGCCAATAAATCCTATAAGCATTCTGAATATTTGGGTAAGGTATCAGATATAAAGGGATTTTTAGACTTTGAATTCGTAGATGAAATTTACTGCTCATTATCTTCTTTAAGTGCTAACGAAATAACTGAGTTAAAGAAAATAGCTACTGAGAAAAATATTATTATAAAATTAATTCCAGATACTACTGAACTCTATAGTAAGGATCAAAAAATCGAGTATTATGATGATGCTTTGATGGTGGTAAATGTGAAGAAGTTACCGTTTGAATTCGAGGAAAATTATTACATCAAACGGTTTTTTGATATCTTTTTCTCCTTGGGTATTATCATTTTTATTCTTTCCTGGTTGTACCCAATTCTATGGATTTTTATCAAATTGGAATCAAGAGGACCTGTTATTTTTAAACAAAAAAGAGAAGGATTAAACGTGGAGCATTTCGTTTGCTATAAATTCAGATCCATGCGAAGTAATGAAAATTCAGATAAAGTTCACGCTCGTAAAGACGATGAACGGGTCACCAAAATTGGAGCTTTTATGAGGCGAACAAGTATAGATGAACTACCTCAGTTTATTAATGTGTTAAAGGGCGATATGAGTGTGGTTGGCCCACGCCCCCATTTGGAAAGTCTTTCACTTGAATATCAAAAGGAGGTAGACGATTATTTAAAACGCCATTTGATGAAGCCAGGAATTACTGGTCTTGCTCAGATTAGTGGTTACAGAGGCGAAATTAAAAAGAAGGCCGACATCAAAAACAGAGTGCGGCTTGATATTTTTTACATTGAAAACTGGTCATTTTTACTAGATTTGAAAATCATTTTTCAAACTGTTTTAAATATCTTTAAGGGAGATGAAAACGCTTATTAATGAGCACCGAACCTCAAATATCTACTTCGATTGTCATATACAATGAAGATCCGTTGCTGCTAAAAAAGAGATTGAATGTAGTTTTTGATGCTAAATTGAATCTTCACATTTATTTAATTGATAATTCTCCATATCCCACTGCCGATTATTTTAACTTTCACAAAAAGTTAACCTATATTTTTAACGGAGCGAACTTGGGTTATGGAAGAGGTCATAATTTAATTCTACATGAAATAACTTCAGATTATCATTTGGTTCTTAACCCAGATGTTGATTTTGATCCGAATATTTTAACCGACTTAGTAGGACAATTACAAAATGACGAACACATTGGGGTCATTACACCCAAAGTGTATTATCCAGATGGATCTTTGCAATACTTATGTCGAAAACATCCGTCATTTTTAGATTTGGCAAACAGACTACTAACGTTTTCAAAATCTAGAACTATGAATTCAGAATACAGAAATTTGGACTTGGGAAATGAAACTTTTAATCCTGAGTTTGTTCACGGATGTTTTATGCTTTTCAGAACTCAAATTTTTAAGAATTTAAACGGCTTTGATGAGTCATTCTTCCTCTATTTGGAAGATGCGGATATCTGCAAAAGAGTATGGGAATCGGGATTTAAAATTCAGTATCATCCAAAAGTGAGCATCGTTCATCAGCATAGAAGAGCCTCCAAAAAAAACATCTTTTTATTTTTCACCCACATTCGTTCATCTTTTCGATATTTTTTCAAATGGGGTTTCTAAAAAGCCCGGTTTTAACTGCTATATTTGCAGCTCATTTCAGTTAAAAACTTATGAATATTCTAGTTATTGGATCGGGAGGACGCGAACATACTTTTGCTTATAAAATTGCACAGAGCAGCAAAACGAATGAACTTTTTATCGCTCCTGGAAATGCAGGGACTTCAGAATTAGGGACCAATTTACCAATTTCGGTTTCTGATTTTGACGGAATTAAATCCGCAGTATTAGAGCACGATATCAAGTTAGTTGTAGTGGGGCCCGAAGCTCCATTGGTCGATGGAATCTATGACTTTTTTCAATCTGATGAAGCGCTTAACTCCATACCTGTTATTGGGCCATCTAAAGAGGGTGCTCAGCTTGAAGGAAGTAAAGAGTTTTCCAAAATTTTTATGGAAAAACACGGAGTTCCTACGGCCAGATATCAATCCTTTACTGCTGATAATTTGGAAGAAGGCTATTCGTTTTTGGAAACTTTAAATCCGCCATTCGTTTTAAAAGCCGATGGATTAGCTGCTGGTAAGGGTGTTCTCATTTTAGATGACATTAATGAGGCAAAGGCCGAATTAAAGGAGATGTTGGAGAATCAAAAATTCGGAGAGGCTTCTGCTACGGTGGTAATTGAGGAGTTTTTAAACGGTATTGAATTGTCTGTTTTTGTCCTTACGGATGGTAAAAATTATAAAATATTACCATCAGCAAAGGATTACAAAAGAATTGGTGAAGGAGATGTTGGATTGAATACTGGCGGAATGGGGGCTATTTCCCCAGTTCCTTTTGCCGATGAGGATTTTATCAATAAAGTTGAAAAAAGAATTATCAAACCAACGGTAAACGGACTTCAATCTGAAAATATTGATTACAAAGGATTCATTTTTATCGGATTAATGAATGTTGCTGGAGATCCATTTGTGATCGAATATAATGTTCGGATGGGAGATCCAGAAACGGAAGTTGTCTTACCGAGAGTCGAGACCGATCTTGTAGATTTATTTGAGGCAGTTGGTAATCAAACTTTAAATGAAATTGAATTAAACGTAAATCCGCAAACAGCGACTACCGTAATGCTTGTTTCTGGCGGATACCCTGAAGGGTACGAAAAAGGCAAAGTGATTACCGGTTATGACAAGGCAGAGGATTCTCTAGTTTTTCATGCGGGAACCAGGTTGAATGACAATCAGGTGGTAACGAGTGGTGGACGAGTCATGGCCATTACGTCTTTCGGGAATTCAATTGAGGAAGCCTTAGCAAAGAGTTATAGCAATATCGATAAGATTCATTTTGATAAAATGAATTATCGTCGTGATATCGGTTTTGATTTAACGTAATTTACTGGGCCTTCGGGATCGTAAAAGAGAATTCAGATCCTTTTCCGTAAGTACTATTGATAAGAATATTTTCGTCGTGCGCCTCTACAATATGTTTGACGATCGACAGTCCTAATCCAGATCCACCCTGATCTCTTGATCTACTTGTATCTACTCTATAAAAACGTTCAAATAAACGTCCGAGATGCTCTTGTTTGATACCTTCACCATTGTCGACTACTTTAACAATGAATTTTTTAGGACTGTAATCTTCGATACCTACAACTGTTGTTCCATTTGGAACACCATATTTAATCGAATTTACTACCAAATTGATAAGGACTTGCTCTATTTTTTCTATATCGGCTTCAACGAAAACGGGAAATTCATAGACCCTATCGAATTGAAGTGTTATACCGCGTTTTTTAGCCTTCATTTCGAACAAATCAAAAACAGATTGAATAAGTTCCAAAATATTGAACACTTCTAGATTCAATTTGATACTATCCCGCTCCAATTTGGAAATCATATCCAAATCTTTGATTAGCGCAACCAGTCTTTCTACTCCTTTATTTGCTCTTTCTAAATATTTATTTCGAAGTTGTTTATCATTAACTGCACCTTCAAGCAAGGTTAAAATATATCCTTGAACGGTAAATAAAGGTGTTTTTAACTCATGGGCTACATTTCCCATAAAGTCTCTTCGAAATGAATCTCTTTCCGTAAGACTTTGGATTTCTTGACGCTTATCTTCGGCAAATTCTCGAACACTTTTGGAGATTTCATCAATATCTGTAGTTGTTGATTGTCGACTTAAATCCTGAACATCGAGAAATGAGATTTCCTCATAAATTTTTCGAAGCCTTTTATAAATAAAGTTTTCTGCTCTATACTGAATAATGAAAAATGAGATGATAAAGAGAATGAAAAATGCAATGATAAGCCCTAAAGTTCCCAGGATATTATCGAAAACAAAATGCGCAAAAAACAAAACCAATCCACTTATCAGGGTAAGATAAAGTGCCGACCAAAAAGCATAGGAGTAGGTTTTAGTTTTGAACTTCATTCGAATATCAATTATTTATCGTTTCCTTCCAGAACGAATTTGTATCCAACTCCCTTTACCGTTTTAAAGTGGTCATCACCTATCTTTTCGCGGAGTTTTCGAATATGGACGTCAATGGTTCGTCCACCAACAACAACTTCATTACCCCAAACCTGATCAAGGATGACCTCTCGTTTGAATACTTTTCCTGGTTTCGACGTTAAAAGCGACAATAATTCAAATTCTTTTCTTGGTAAATTGATTCGTTTTCCAGCTTTATGAACTACATATTCATCACGATCAATAATGATATCTCCTATAGCTGTTGCTTCCGAATTTTCTTCTTTGGATTTTAATCTCCTCAAGAGGGATTTGATTTTACTAACCAATACTTTTGGTTTGATTGGTTTTGTAATGTAATCATCTGCACCTGCTTCAAATCCTGCCACTTGAGAATAATCTTCCCCTCGGGCAGTTAAGAAAGCGATAATCACATTCTCCAGAGTAGGAACTTTCCTGATTTTTTCACAGGCTTCTATTCCGTCCATTTCTGGCATCATGATGTCTAGAAGAATTAAATGTGGATTGATTTTTTTAGCCGAAGCAATAGCTTCAACTCCATTATTCGCTGTAAAAATTTGATACCCTTCGCTTTTTAAATTGTAACCAACGATTTCTAAAATATCGGGTTCATCATCTACCAATAAAATTTTAATGTCCTTTTTCTTCATGATGTAATGTGTAAGTAATCAAAAATAATCATAAATATTAAATACTGAATTTATTTACAATCATTTAATACTGAGGTAATTTTGAGGTAAAATTGTAAACGAAGTTTCGTAGTTTGTTTTTGATTTCTACTCTCATATTCTTTTGTTACTTTTATTGAAAAAATAGGCTATGAATTTAAATATTAAACTTGATCAAGTTCTTTTTTTGGATATCGAAACCGTACCAAAGTATGAAGATTGGTCTCAACTTACCGAAAAAGAGAAAGAACTATTTGATAAAAAAACTTCCTATCAACGGAAAGAAGAATTCACTCCCGAAGAGTTCTATTCTAGAGCAGGTATTTGGGCCGAATTTGGAAAAATAATTTGCATCTCTGTTGCTTTTTTCAATCCGGCATCCAAAGAAAAACAATTGCGAGTCCGATCATTTTACGGTGATAACGAAATTGAAATCCTTCAGAGCTTTAAAGACCTATTGGATACTCATTTTTCAAAATCAAATCATCTGCTTTGTGCACATAATGGAAAGGAATTTGATTTTCCCTTTATTGCCAGAAGGATGCTTGTTCATGGAATCAATCTACCTAAAAAATTAAATTTATTCGGAAAGAAACCATGGGAAGTTCCACATTTAGACCCTTTGGAGCTTTGGAAATTTGGAGATTACAAGAACTACATTTCTTTGGATTTACTAACGGCGACGCTCAACATTCCAACACCAAAAGATGATATCGATGGTAGCAAAGTTGCAGAGGTATACTATAAGCAAAGAAACCTCGATCGAATTGTCAACTATTGTGAAAAAGACACCATTGCTGTAGCTCAGATTTTACTTCGGATGAATAATGAACGGATTTTAGCAGCGAAAAATATTGTAAAAATCTAATCTTCCATTTTTAAAGAAAGCTCGAGCCAACGTTCTTCCTTCTCTTCCAATTTTGAAATAATGTCTTGAAGTTCTTCAGATTTCTGTTGAATCTCATCCTGCGGAATTTCGACATTCAAAAATTGATTTTCAATTCGTTGTTTCTGGTTTTGTAGTCGCTCAATATCAGCTTCAAGCGCACCGAATTCACGTTTTTCGTTGTAGCTCAAGCTTTTTTTCTTTGGCTTTGAATCTGCAACAGGTTTCATTTTCTTTTCGACTGTTTTCTTTGGCTTTGAATCTTCATAAGTACGGAAATCGGAATAGTTTCCTGGAAAGTTTTCAATAATTCCGTCCCCTCGAAATACAAATAAAGCATCTACAATTTTGTCCATGAAGTACCTATCGTGAGACACTACTAATAGATTTCCGGGGTAATCCAATAAGAAGTTTTCAAGGACATTTAAGGTAACCACATCTAAATCATTGGTAGGCTCATCAAGAATTAAAAAATTCGGATTCTGAATAAGTACGGCACATAAATACAATCGTTTTTGTTCTCCTCCTGATAGTTTTTCTATAAAATCATATTGCTTTTTCTTGTCAAATAAGAATCGCTCTAGAAGTTGCGCAGCCGATATTTTTCTACCTTTCGTCAATGGAATATATTCACCGAATTCTTTAACGACCTCAATTACTTTTTGACCTTCTTTAATTCGAATTCCTTTTTGGGTGTAATACCCAAATTTTACGGTCTCACCAATAATTACCTTTCCACCGTCTACCGGATTCTGTCTGGTAATGATGTTTAAAAATGAAGTTTTCCCAGTTCCGTTTTTACCAATAATTCCGATGCGTTCCCCTTTTTTGAACACGTAATCGAATCCATCTAAAATTTTCTTTTCACCAAAGGATTTTTGAAGTTTATGAAGTTCGAGCACCTTACTTCCCAAGCGTTCCATATTGATTTCCAATTGCACCACATGATCTTTTCGTCGCTGATGCGCCCTTTTTTTGATTTCAAAAAAATCATCAATTCGCGATTTTGACTTTGTCGTTCGCGCCTTAGGTTGACGACGCATCCACTCCAATTCTTTTTTAAATAAGCTTTTCGCTTTACTCAAATTCGTGGCTTCTGAAGCAAGTCGCTCTTCTTTATTCTGAAGATAATAGGAATAATTCCCCTTGTACTTGTATAATTTCCCGTTATCTAATTCTATAATTTCGTTACACACACGTTCCAGAAAATAGCGATCGTGCGTCACCATGAATAGGGTGATTTTCTCTTTTGCAAAATAATCCTCCAGCCACTCAATCATTTCTAAATCCAGGTGATTTGTGGGCTCGTCTAAAATCAGTAAATCAGGTTTATGAATTAGGCACATCGCCAATGATAATCGTTTCTTTTGCCCACCAGATAAA
>JALQZD010000403.1 GCA_023258495.1 Polaribacter sp. | reverse complement strand
AGGGTGCACATAGTCTATTTGTAATAACCCACGTTTTTCATCTTGATCTTCAATAACCAATTCCAAGTCGTTCAGAATATCATTTTGGGTATCGATTTCTGTAATGTTATTGTTGATGTCTTCTACCTCCGTAGAATATTGCGCATTGATGGTCAATTTTCTTCCTTTTCCATCAAAATTATTCACATAGTCTAAAGTGAACTGAACCCTTTTTTCATCCTCAGATTCAGCCTCTGTTCTCGAAGTTGCCTCATTAATTCCGCCGGAAGAGTTATACCTCGTAATACTATTGGAATTACGATCATCACCATTACCAGTATTGTATACCAGATTACCAATAATACTGGAATTATCGTCGATGTAATATTCAGCACCAAAGCTCGTGAATAGATTTCTTCCTAATCGTCCAAAATTCCTTATTTCTATAACTCTTGCATTCTGAGCATTGGCTGAGAAAAAACGTGAATCGTTATAAGCGTTACCTGGGGTTGCGTTATACCTCCACCCAGTATTGGTAAAGAAATTCCACTTTGCTGTCCTAAAATTGGCATTTAACGCCGATCCATATCGCTCTGGCTGACCTAAATCAATTTGAGCAGATCCATTGAATCCGACAATTTTATTCTTTCTTAAAATGATATTCAAAATACCGCCTGTTCCTTCGGCATCATATCTCGCAGAAGGAGATGTAATTACTTCTACGCGTTCAATTGCTTCGGCCGGAATCTGACGTAAGGCTTCAGCCCCATTTAAGCCTACTAAAGCGCTCGGCCTACCATCAATAAAAATAGTAACATTATCATTTCCTCTTAAGCTCACATTGCCTTCGACATCAACCTGAACTGATGGCACGTTTCCAAGTACATCACTTGCATTTCCTCCACGCACCGACAAATCTTTACCAATGTTGTAGATTTTTTTGTCGAGTCGGATATCTACAGTAGTTTTTTCGGCCACAATCTTAATTTCATCCAACGATTCTGCGCTTTCACTAAGTTTGATTGTGCCTAAATTGATGTTTGTAGCTATATTTCTTTTGAGAAACTTTTGAGTTGTAAAGGAAATAAACTCAATACTAATGTCATAAATACCAACGGGAATTTTAACTTCAAATGTTCCTTGTGGTGTCGTTATTCCCCCAAAGACTTTATTGTCTTTGCGGTTTTTTGCAACGACTGTAGCGTATTCAAGTGGTTGGCTACTAAGATTATCGATTACTTTTCCCGTTAGGGTTACCTCTTCAACTTTTTGCCCATAGGTTGATAATAGCGCAAAAATTGAGAAAAAAACGATCAACAGTTTTTTCATCCGTTTTTGATTAGTTCGGATGCAAAGGTCAGTTTCTAGAAGAGTTAATTACGTTAAAACGATGTTAAAGATAGTATTGAAATTATCAATTACACGATAAGGTTTATGTTTGCTGATGGCCTTCCAATTACTGCTTTATTTTGGCTTACAATGATAGGTCTCTCGATCAGTTTAGGCTGATCTATCATCGCTTGAATGATTTCTGAATCGGATAAATCTTTTCCTTTAAAATTTTCCTTCCAGATTTTTTCAGTCGTACGAACCAGGTTAATAGGAGAAATATCTAGTAAATCAATGATACCTTTTAATTCATCAAAATCAATAGGACGCTCTAAATATTTAACTACTTCAAATTCAATGTTTTTTGATTCAAGTAATGCCAATCCTTCTCTGGATTTTCTACATCTCGGATTGTGATAGATTTTAATCATAGGGTTGAATTTTGATTTGCAATTTTAGAAGTACGACTTATGAACTTCTGAACACTAATTGATCATTGATAATTGTTAACTGATAATTGTTAACTGAGAACTGATTATTCCTTTTGACCATTTAACATTAAATAGCCTTTCAAGAAAGCATCCAAATCACCATTCATTACCGCGTCTACATTTCCGGTTTCAACTCCGGTTCTTACGTCTTTTACCAATTTATAAGGATGCATTACATAGTTTCGAATTTGGCTTCCCCATTCATTTTTCATTTTGTTAGCCTCGATATCATCTCGTGCAGCTTGACGCTTCTGCAGTTCAATCTCGTACAATTGAGATTTCAACATTTGTAATGCTGTTGCACGGTTATCATGTTGTGATCTCGAATTCGAACATTGAATTTGTATTCCAGTAGGTTTATGCACCAATTGAACTTTAGTTTCCACTTTATTTACATTCTGACCACCTGCACCGCTAGATCGAGCCGTGGTGATTTCAATCTCTGCCGGGTTGATT
>JALQZD010000379.1 GCA_023258495.1 Polaribacter sp. | reverse complement strand
GATGTTGCATCCAAATATTCATGAGGCCTACGAATCGAATAAAAATAAAGCGATTCAGCAAGAAGCGGTTCAGGTGGTTTCTAGTTTTGAAGATGAGGTAAAAACGAATCATGCTCGTCAAATGGTAGTGACTGTTGAAGGAGAAACCTTTTTAAATAATCCGAAGTTACATCAGGAGGTATTCGGACCTTTTTCTATGGTGGTACAATGCGAAAATTCGACACAACTAGAAGAAATAATTGCCAGTTTAGAAGGGCAATTGACTGGAACGATTATTGCCGGTGATTCGGAATTAGAAAAATATTCAGAAGTAGTGAGTGCACTTCAGAATCGAGTAGGACGAATTATTTTCAATGGAGTGCCAACAGGCGTAGAGGTATGTCCATCCATGGTGCATGGAGGTCCGTATCCGGCTTCAACCGACAGCCGATTTACAGCCGTAGGGATCCATTCTATCAAAAGATGGGTGCGACCATTTAGTTATCAAAACTGGCCAAATGAATTATTGCCAGATGAATTAAAGGATGAAAATCCGTTACAAATCCAACGAACAATTAATGGTAAATTACAATAGATGAAACAGTTACGAATAATAGGGATTCTTGCAGTTTTATTGATATCGTTTTCATGCGAATCGACCAAAACATCGGCATTGGAAGATCTAATCAATGAGTATCAAAATCATAAAGGATACGAACGAAGTGAATATCCATTGGGTCTTTTTACAAGAGATTACTACAAGGCAGAAGCGGCATTCGCCAGTGGCATTCTCGATCGACTGAAAGCGATTGATTCATATTCTTTATCAGAAACTGATCAGATATCCTTAGCGCTGTTAAAGTTTCAATGTCAGGATATCATCGATTATTATGACTTTGAACGTTTTTTAAATCCGTTGTTATCAGATTCAGGATTTCATCTGAGTTTACCCTATAATGTACGACCAATCACCAATGTAAGTCAGGCAAAAAGTTACTTAAATCGATTAAATGCTATTCCGCAATATGTAGATCAACATTTTAAAAACCTACGAGAAGGATTGGAAAAAGGCGTTTCTCAGCCAAAGGTTATTTTCAAAGGTTATGAATCTACCTACAACGATCATATTGTTGACAATTACGAGGATAGTTTCTTCTATTCACCTTTTAAGAAGTTACCAAATTCAATTTCTCAAAAGCAGCAGGATTCTTTGCTTACGGTTGCGAAACAAACCATAGAACAACATGTGATTCCGCAGTTTAAACGGATCAAAGCATTTTTTGAAACGGAATATTTACCAAAGACAAGAACATCAGTTGGAGTGTCTGAAACTCCAAACGGAAAGGAATATTATCAGAATAGAATCAATTACTACACGACAAGTACCCAATATACTGCAGAGGACATTCATCAAATCGGGTTGAAAGAAGTGGCCCGAATCAAAGCAGAAATGCAAAAGATTATTGATGAATTGGAATTTAAAGGCAGCTTTGCGGAATTTTTAAAATTCCTGCGAACCGATGAGCAATTTTATGCATCGTCACCGAAGGAATTATTGATGATTGCTCGTGATATGGCAAAACGTGCCGATGCACAATTGCCTCGATTCTTTAAAACCTTGCCACGAATGCCTTACGGTGTTGCTCCAGTGCCAGATGCTATCGCTCCGAAATATACGGGAGGTCGATATATTCCAACGAGAACAGGAAGTACAAATCCTGGA
>JALQZD010000175.1 GCA_023258495.1 Polaribacter sp. | reverse complement strand
GTCAAACTGCACCTGTAGATAGTTTATTAGCAATTATCGGCCTAGCTGGTACTGATGTTTCAGCAGTTATTGCTAGCGGCGGAGTTGTAGCAGCTCCTGCTACTGAAACCAAAACTGAAACTAAGAAAGAAACTGCTCCTGTAGCCGAAGAAACAAACACCGTTTCTAATAATTCGGGAGGAAGAATTTTTGCTTCTCCTCTAGCAAAAAAGATTGCTAAAGACAAAGGATACAATTTAGCAGACATTAAAGGATCTGGTGAAAACGGCCGAATCGTAAAAAAGGACGTTGAAAATTATACCCCAAGTGCTAAGGTGGAAGCTCCGGCAGCGAGTGTATCTACTCCAGCATCTTCCACTCCTGCCCCAGCAATTACATCTTTTGCCATCGCAGGAGAAGAAGGAACTCAGGAAGTGAAAAACTCGCAAATGCGTAAGGCGATTGCCAAATCACTTGGTAACTCTAAGTTTTCTGCTCCTCACTTCTATTTAAATATTGAAGTGGATATGGATAACGCTATTGCTTCGAGAAAAATAATTAATGCGATTCCAGATACTAAGGTGTCGTTCAATGATATGGTTGTAAAAGCTTGTGCTATGGCGCTTCAAAAGCATCCACAAGTAAATACCTCATGGACAGACAACAATACTTTGTATCACAGTCATATTCATGTGGGTGTTGCCGTAGCTGTTGATGAAGGATTAGTAGTTCCTGTAATTAAACATACCAATCAAATGAGTCTGACTCAAATTGGAGGAGCTGTTCGCGATTTAGCAGGAAAAGCAAGAAATAAGAAAATCAAGCCAGACGAAATGCAAGGAAGCACGTTCACGGTTTCTAATTTAGGAATGTTCGGAATTGAAAGCTTTACTTCAATTATTAATCAGCCGAATTCTGCAATCCTCTCTGTAGGAGCAATTGTAGAAAAGCCAGTGGTTAAAAATGGTCAAATCGCAGTGGGTAATACCATGAAATTAACGTTAGCATGTGACCACAGAACGGTTGACGGTGCCGTAGGAGCTCAATTCTTACAGACCTTAAAAACATTTATTGAAAATCCAGTAACCATGCTGGCCTAACCATATATTTAAAAAGAAAAAAACCAGCCGTTTGGCTGGTTTTTTTTATATCTAGAATTTAAAAGTCCTGATTCATATCCCAGGATTCTAACATTTCTTTAATTGTTTTAATGAACATACCTCCCAAGGCACCATTCACGACTCTGTGATCATAAGAATGTGATACAAACATCTTATGTCTGATTCCTATAAAATCACCCTCTGATGTTTCAATTACCGCTGGAACTTTACGAATCGCACCTAAGGCTAAAATCGCTACCTGTGGCTGATTGATTATTGGAGTACCCATTACCGAACCAAAACTTCCTACATTGGTAACGGTATAGGTACCATCCTGAATTTCATCAGGTTTTAATTGGTTCCCACGTGCCCTATTTGCCAAATCATTCACTTGCTTCGTCATACCAACCAAGTTCAATTGATCTGCATTTTTAATTACTGGCACAATTAAATTTCCATCGGGTAAAGCTGCCGCCATTCCTAAATTAATATTCTTCTTCTTGATGATGGAATCACCCTGAACTGAGATATTGATTAATGGATACTTCCTTATCGCTGCTGCTACAGCCTGCATAAAGATAGGTGTGAACGTTAATTTCTCTCCTTCCCTTTGGAAAAATTCATTCTTTACCTTATTTCTCCATTTCACGATGTTTGTCACATCAATTTCAATAAAGGATTGAACATGAGCAGATGTCTGAACAGAATCTACCATATGTTTCGAAATCAATTTACCCATTCGGGTCATTTCAATAATTTCATCTCCTCCATTGACAGAAACTGGAGCGGCTTTTGCCACAAAAGGTTTTGGAGCGCTAACTGGAGCCACTTTAGGGGCCGCATCTTTATTTTCGATGTAGGCTAAAATATCATCCTTAGTCACTCTGCCATCTTTTCCAGAACCGGCAATATTTTCTAGCTCATCAATAGAGATTCCTTCTGTCTGAGCAATATTTCTAACCAATGGTGAGTAGAACCTTCCAGACTCACTCGTTTTTGCAATTGGAGCAGCTACAGTTTCAGCAGCAATTTCAATTGATTTTTCAATTTCTTCAATATGTTCCTCTTCAACATCTGATTTTTCAACAACGGTTTCAATTGAATTGGAATTATCAGATTCAATACCCTCACCTTCGATTTCTATAATAGCAATCGTTTGTCCAACTTGAACCACGTCATCTTGGCTAAAAAGAATCTCTTTTAGAACACCATCAACCTCACTCGGAACTTCTGAATCGACTTTATCTGTCGCAATTTCAACAACAGCCTCATCCATTTCGATAGTGTCTCCCACTTCTTTAAGCCATGTAGTAATTGTCGCTTCAGCAACACTTTCTCCCATCTTGGGTAATTTCAACTCAAATTGCGCCATAGATTATACTGATTTGCGAATGCAAAATTACGAAATTTTAAGAAATTTTCTATTTAAAATTTTGAAATATTAGTAATGAAATCTATTTGTATTGAAGATTTAACAATATTTAATACGTAATAAATCATTTGATTGAAGAATTATTAATTAAAATCGATTTAATTAAGAATAGTTAAACCCAGTCTTCTGGTGCTTTAAGTACCTTGATTAGTTTATGTTCTTCAGATCCTTCAACTGGGTGATGATTGTACTTCCATTGAACGGTTGGTGGTAGGCTCATTAAAATACTCTCAATTCGTCCATTGGTCTTTAAACCGAAGAGGGTTCCTTTATCGTGTACGAGGTTAAATTCAACATAACGACCTCGTCTAACCTCCTGCCAATCCTTATGATTTTGATTGTATTCAATATTCTTTCTTCGTTCCAAAATCGGCAGGTACGAATTCAAAAAACTATTACCTATCTGGGTGGTGAAGTTATATCGATCTTCCATAGAAAATTCATCCGTAGCTTTTAAATAATCAAAAAACAAACCTCCTAC
>JALQZD010000172.1 GCA_023258495.1 Polaribacter sp. | reverse complement strand
GGTTTCGAAACTAAGACGCTTGTTAAAGGTCTACCACCGATCAGGGTGCCAGTCTGTAAAAAATATGCTCCTCCCATTGGTATGGGTGCCAAATTAAAAACCTGGTCGGGTGATTCTAAGATGACCACAGCTGGTGCTAAGGATAATGATGGTAAATTCAAAAGTCTTTGGGATCAGATTGTTTTTGGGATCAAAACACAATACGGTACTTCAGATGGATTTTGTGCGGATGCGAAAAATCTATCGACAGTAATTCACAACGATGGACGTACTTGCTATGAGGCTTTAAAAGGTGCTGGTGAGCAGGCTTTGGCTGATACAAAAACTAAATCGTACTGTGAAAGTGAGACGGGACGAAAGGATGAAAAGTGTAAGTGTTACAATGTTGTGGGTTCCGGGTTTTTGGATAGATGTAAAGCCAACCCAACGTGGACGGGGTGTAAAGAAATGATACCAAGACTTACGGAATTACAGAAGTTACTGAAAGATTCAAACCTTACGGAGAATGACATTGGTAATGCCGACTGCATTGTTCCGGACATATGTGGTGGCGCTGGTGTATACATACCAAGCGGTGGTAAACCAAATTGCACAACCAAGATGGAAGTGTGTACTCAGGTTCAAAACATGGACAACGTAGAAGCCTTTGGAGGTTTGGAAGCCATCCAGTCGTGTAATTTTTCAGGTGAAAACTCATTAGAGAACATACAAAAGAAGAGGGATGAAGAAAAGGCGAAAGCCGCTGCCGCCGCTGTCGCCGCCAAGAAGGCTGCGGACGACAAGAAGAAGAAAGCTGCGGACGACAAGAAGAAGAAGGCTGCTGCTAAGAAGGCTGCTGCTAAGAAGGCTGCGGACGCCAAGAAGAAGAAGGCCGCTGACGCCAAGAAGAAAGCTGCGGACACCGAGAAGAAGGCACCAGCTCCTGCTCCTTCGGCTGCTCCTGCAGTGGGTGGTGGTTTAGCGAAACCGGGAGGTATGCCTCAACAGACACAGATTGGTCTAGCTGTCGGTGGTGTTATCGTGTTGATCTCGTGTTTGTTGTTTTTGATGATGATGATGCGTGGTGGTGGTGGGGGTGGTCGACGCCGTTAATTAAAATGTTAGGTTAAACTATAATGAAGAATAGAACTAGAACTATCCTCATAGCTGCAGCTGTACTTCTCGCTCTCATCCTATTCTTCAGGATGCGTGAATCTTATGAGGGTGAAGTGGGTCCTTCCGCGGGTCCCACCCCCGAACAGGAAGTTGAAGAAAATCTCGAGATTAAAAAGGAAATTGAGGAAAAAGGTATCACTCAGGAAGATATAGACGCTTTAATGAGTATACTTTGAAAGGCTTAAAGACTTAGACATTTTTTTAAAGTATGTGGTGTTGGTGGTGTTGTCATGATTTCGTGGGGACATCCCTACAGATGCCATTTAAACATGACGAAAGACGAAACACATTTCATACAACTGGTAACTTTTGTTCGTGGAGTTGTATGAAATCTTACGCGATAGAAAGATATGGCCTCAGTCGAGGTGGTCTCATATGTGGAAACATCGTGATGATGCGAAAGAAGATGTACAACCAAATCGGTCCTATAAAACCTGCTCCACACAAACACAGACTCAAAGAGTTTGGTGGGGACTTGACGATAGAAGACTTTAGAAAAAACAACACGATCGATGTTGTAAAACCAAAGGAGATACCCACACAACCAGTTGTTGATAAACTAATACCCATTATTTCAAACACAAAGAAGATGGATGAAATAAAGAATTCGACTTCGAATAACAACGCATTAAAACTCAAGCGAACAAAGCCACTCAAGAGATCACATAACAATCTAGAATCCGCACTAGGTTTGATTATTACACCCAAAACCTAACATTCTCTTCTGTTTAGCGGTTGGTATAGAAGAAGTAGATGACTTAATTAAAGATTTAGAACATGCCTTTGAATGTGCTAAGTAATGGATCAAAAATCTAAATTATTATTTTTTTTAAAACAGCCGGCTTTTATAATAATTGCCGGCTATTTATATATTATATCAACTATTCAATTCGGATTTAATCCTTATGACTCAGGTATTATTCTAACAGGTGGAATGAGAATTCTAAATGGTGAGTTACCATATAGAGATTTTTTTACAATGTATGCTCCTGGTCAATTCTATATCGATGCTATTTTACAATTATATCTGAAGTTCCTTGTCCATAAAATGCATTATCGCCAGGCTCTGCAAACAAACCTGAGATAGGTACATCATACCCTTTTTTTCCTGTTTTTACGTCTACCGAGTCTGATTTTACTTTTGGTGCAAAAACTA
>JALQZD010000075.1 GCA_023258495.1 Polaribacter sp. | reverse complement strand
TTTGAAACATCATAGTTTCCAATTTGATATTCTGCCAATTGATATTCAAAACCTGTTGGATTCGCAGAACGCATTGACTCAAGCTTCAAATTCATCTCCATAATTTCTTCAGGAGTAGCAGATTTACGGGAAGTCGATTTTTTAGAGGTACTGTAGGTGTTTTGAAAAGCTGCGCTCGCCTCAACGTAACGTTGTTGAATTAAGGAAGACTCAGGAGATACGATATCCTGAGCACTCATTACGCGCGTGGATTTATCCTTTTTCCGAATTTCTTCGCGCACAACAGGCTCAGCATAATTCGAATTCATGGCTGGGGAAACGGAGTTTTCTTTCTCTTCCTCTTGCTTTTCAGGGGAATTTTGCTGCGCAACAGACAACTGATAAAGTAAAAATAAACCGATAAACAAAATGTACTTCATTCTTGTTAATTTTGGGTGCCGTACACCTCAAATGTACAAAGGTTCATCGGGAATATGATAAAGTTGAAATAATTTCCTTTCTACATGAAAATTAGTCAAAGTGAATTTAGGAAACTAACGGTAGAAAAACGATATACCCTGCTGAAAAAAGAAGGGGATTATGTTGGTGCTCGCTCACATGGAGTTCACCGAATTCACCTCTTCGCAATTTGTGGTTTTTACGCTGAAGTTTGGATAGTGATTAGTCTAAATCAGGTTCACTGGATAGAAATTCAAGAAAATCAATCCGTTTTGGCTGAATATGCTTCACAGATAGATGTGCGCAAAGAGCTGGATTTATAACTAATGTATACTTCTTGAAAAAAAATGAGCTACCTCCTTGAGATAGCTCATTTCATTTGTTCTAATAGCACTACTTCTGAGCCCCTAATTGAGGATCCATTCCATTCGATACAGCTGATTTTTCAACTCTGAGTTTACCCCCTTCACAAGACAGTAATACTGTTGTATCATTCACTTCGAGAATTTTTCCGTGAATACCACCAATGGTTATTACTTTATCTCCTGCAGCGAGACTTTCTCTAAACTTTTTCAATTCTTTTTGTTTCTTCATTTGAGGACGTATCATAAAAAAATAGAATACCCCTAAAATCAATAACAACATAACTAACTGAGAACCTCCTTCTCCACCCATAACTTACTTTTTTTTGTTTATACTCTTTATTACTTAATCAATCACGGTTGCTTTGATCGTCACTTTCGTTGTTGAAGGACGTGTATTTGCCGTAATTGTAATTGGCTTATTTATAATTCCTTTTCCTGTTTTATCTGTATCTACCTCAGCATTAATATATGCCGTTTCTCCCGGAGCAACTGGGTCTGTATCATAACTTGGAACGGTGCAAGAACAAGCAGGTTTTACATTGGCAATCACCAATGGATAATCTCCTACATTCTTAATTCCGATTTTGGCTTTAACGATTTCTCCTTTTGCTACTGTTCCAGCGTCATAGATTGCTTCATATTCTACCGATGTATATTGACCAACTGTTGCAACAGTCTCGCCCGAACATGCGCTTATTACAACTAATCCAACCATCAAAAAACTACCCAATAGAAACTTTTTCATCCTTTGCATTTAATTCATTAAACCTCTACCCACTTTCTGGATTTTATTCTCTTTCTCCAAACGCAACACTGCATTATCCAACACACCATTAATAAACGTATTACTTTTGGGTGTACTGTAAAATTTTGAAATCTCAATGTACTCATTGAGCGTTACTTTCTTCGGAATATTGTTGAACGTTTGAAGTTCAGTAATTGCCATTTTCATAAGAATAACATCCATCTTGGCAATTCGTTCGATTTCCCAATTTTTTGTAAGCTCGTCAATCAACTCTTCATTTTCCTTGTCTAGTTGAATGGTTTGTCTGAACAAGTTGCGTACAAAATCTTGTTCATCATCATCCTCTTTATAAAGTGGAAGAATATAATTTGCACCATCACGTTCAAACGTCTTAAACGTTTTGATTACCATGGAGCACGCTAAATCAATATCATCCAACCAATG
>JALQZD010000124.1 GCA_023258495.1 Polaribacter sp. | reverse complement strand
ATTGGCAGCGTATCTTTTAGATACTTCATCCCAATTAACCACATTCCAAAACGCAGAAATATAATCAGGTCTTCTGTTTTGATATTTTAAATAATATGCATGCTCCCATACATCCAATCCTAAAATTGGTGTTCCGCCACAAGACACACCTGGCATTAATGGGTTGTCTTGGTTTGGTGTAGAACATACTTCAACCTTTCCGCCTTTATGAACGCATAACCAAGCCCATCCAGATCCGAACTGAGTAGCAGCCGCTTTACTGAAAGCTTCAATAAAAGCATCTTTTGAGCCAAATTCTGCTTCAATAGCATCCTTTAACTCGCCAGATAAATATCCCCTGTCTTCAGGATTCATCACTGTCCAAAATAATGAGTGATTGTAGAAACCACCTCCATTATTACGCACAGCTCCGTTGCTCATATCCAGATTTGTTAAAATATCTTCGATAGATTGACCTTCTAAATCTGTTCCTTCGATAGCAGCATTTAATTTAGTTGTATATCCGTTGTGATGTTTGCTATGGTGAATTTCCATAGTTCTTGCATCTATATGAGGCTCTAATGCATCGTATGCGTAGCCTAATTCTGGTAATTGAAAAGCCATTTCATATTAATTAATAGGTTAATAATGCAAAATTAGTGATAAATAGGAATTGATTCAACATATTCAGCTAACGATATCTTATATTCAAATAAGCAATACCAATACCCTTTGAAATTAATCTTCGTGGATTTCGATATATCTGATAATTTCTCGAGCAATGTTTTTACCGGTAGCATTTTCTATTCCTTCTAATCCAGGTGATGAATTTACTTCTAGAACTAGTGGACCTTTTTTCGATTGAATCATATCTACCCCTGCAACGGCTAATCCTAAAGAACGTGCAGCCTTTAATGCCGTTTTCTCTTCTTCATCGGTTAAATCAATCAGACTTGCAGATCCACCTCGGTGTAAATTTGATCTAAATTCACCCTCTTTTCCCTGGCGTTTCATAGCACCAACTACTTTGCCATCCACGATAAATGCACGAATGTCTGCTCCACCAGCTTCCTCAATGTATTCTTGAGCAATTACTCGAGCACCGAGCCCATTGAATGCCTCCAACACCGATGTCGCAGCATTTTTAGTTTCTGCAAGTACAACACCTAATCCTTGAGTTCCTTCCAAAAGCTTTAAAACTAATGGTGCTCCACCAACAGAATCGATAATATGTTCTACATCTCTCGTGTAATTGGTAAAAACAGTCTTAGGTAACCCAACACCAGCTCTAGACAAAATTTGAAGACTATACAATTTATCTCTAGATCGAATTAATGCCTGAGATGAACAAGTTGTAAACACTTTCATCATTTCAAATTGACGAATTACAGCAGTTCCGTAAAAAGTAACCGACGCGCCAATTCTAGGAATAATAGCATCAATATTTTTTAGATATTCTCCTTTATAAAATATTTTAGGAGACTTTTTTTCCATTTCTATATTGCACTTCAAAGGATCGACGATTAAAACCTCGTGTTTTCTCTTTTGGGCAGCTTCAACTAATCTACGAGTTGAATACAATTTTGGATTTCTAGATAGAATTACGATTCTCATTAAACGATAATTTAAGGCTGAGTTTGGTAACTAACACTTGTGTCTACCAAAAATTTCTTATTTAAAAATTTTCTTCCCAATAAAATAGGATATTTCATACTAGACCGATTGTTTAATGTAAATTCAATTTTATAGGTCTTATTTGCCATTTTTACTTTTGTTTTCACAGAAAATCGTTTCGAAACGATTCCATTCGAACTTTTCACCTCTCGAACAAAATAGTCTTTGAAGACAAAGGTTTTTCCTGAAAAATGATTGTGTTTTTTATCCAATAGGATAAATTTCAAATGTCGAACTCCATCGATGCTGGTTTCCTGTACCTTTTTGCAATGAATAGATGAGGTGTACGCTCCCGTATCGACCTTTGCATCAATTTCTGCAATGTCGAAGTCAATCAGGTGTACCTTTTCTACTCGACCAATTATTTTTTTCATAATTCAGCAAGAGCAAAGGTATGATAAAAATGAGTTTAGCAATAATCTTTCTAAAGCATAAGTTAAGAGAGATTTATTCACCGTAAGTCTGCATAAATTCCTCAACTTTATCGACCATATTTTTACTGCCGCAAACGAAAGGTACTCTTTGGTGTAACTCAGTCGGTTGAATGTCCATAATTCGTTGGTAACCATCGGAAGCTTTTCCATTGGCTTGTTCGGCTAAGAATGCCATTGGATTGCATTCATAAAGAAGGCGTAATTTTCCATTCGGATTTCGAGACCCTTTCGGATATAAATACACCCCACCTTTAATCATGTTTCGATGAAAATCAGATACTAAAGAACCAATGTAACGACTGGTATACGGTCGATCTCCTTCTTCCTCCTGGCAATACTTGATGTATTTTTTAATCCCTAATGGAAAATCTAAATAGTTTCCTTCGTTCACTGAATAAATTTTTCCGTTTTCGGGAAATTGCATGTCTGGGTGAGATAAGTAATAACTTCCAATAGCTGGATTTAAGGTAAACCCGTTTACACCATGGCCAGTGGTATATACCAACATGGTTGAGGTTCCATAAACCACATAACCCGCTGCTACCTGTTGATTGCCTGGTTGCAGAAAATCTTCAATAGTGACTGGCGTTCCAACGGGTGTTACTCTTCTGAAGATTGAGAAAATTGTACCTACAGAAACATTGACATCAATATTAGAAGAACCGTCTAAAGGATCAATTAATACGACATATTTATTCTGATGGAGTTCGTCTTGACTATTGATAATGATAAAATCATCCTCTTCTTCGCTGGCCAAACCACAAACTATGTTTCGTTTGATCAATGTTTGGATAAAGGTATCATTTGCATACACATCTAATTTTTGCTGATCTTCTCCTTGAACATTTCTGCCGCCAACAGCTCCGATGATATCCACCAACCCTGCTTTATTGACCTCGTGATTCACAACTTTAGCTGCCAAACGAATCGAATTGATTAAACGAGATAGCTCACCAGTGGTATATTTAAATGCTGCCTGATTTTCAATAATAAATTCACCTAGAGTTTGATTTTTATTAGCCATTACTTAAGGATTGGTTGGTGGTACAAAGATGAGACTTTTTTCTTTCTAAATCGATTTCGTAACTCTAGAAATTATAACAATTAAACATTCGTGATGGAATTGTTTAAAATCTACATAACTATGAACTCAACTTTTAAAAAAACTATCTTTGACTAAATTTTTGGACATGACTTTTACCGTACGATTTGGCGAACAGAAAGATGTACCTTCCCTATTAAGGTTGATTAAGGAACTTGCATATTTTGAGAAAGAACTTGAAGCAGTGGAAATCACTGAAGAAACTTTACTTACCTATGGTTTTGGTGAAAATCAAATGTTTAAATTTTTTGTAGCAGAATCAGATGATGAAATTGTCGGTATAGCCTTGTTCTATGAACGCTTCTCTACTTGGAAAGGACCGACGATTCATTTAGAGGATTTAATTGTGACGCAATCCAGAAGAAAATTGGGAATCGGTAAAGCCTTATATGGGAAAGTATTACAATATGCATATACGAATAATTACAAAAGAGTTGCCTGGGAAGTACTAGATTGGAATACTAATGCCATAGAATTTTATGAAAATTCAGGGGCTAAATATTTGAGCGATTGGTCTGTAGTTCAGATGAATGAAGAAGGTTTGTTGAATTTTGTGAATCAGAACATATGAAAATTTTCAAATTTGGAGGAGCATCAGTCAAAGATGCAGACAGTGTGAAAAATGTTGCCAATATTATTGCAACTGAGGCAGATAACAATACATTGGTGGTTATTTCTGCCATGGGTAAAATGACGAATGCATTTGAAGAAGTAGTAGATGCCTATTATAACAAGTCAGAAAATCTTCCGGAGAAACTTGATTTTATAGCAAATTACCATAAAGAAATCATCAATACCTTATTTGATAAGGAAAACGAAATCTATGAAATAGTGGATATTCTTTTTGGTGAATTAGGATGGTTTTTGGCCCGTAATTCTTCGAAACGTTACAATTATGTTTACGATCAAATCATTTGTTTTGGCGAATTGCTTTCTACCCGAATTGTAAGTGCATATTTAGCTAAAATAGGTACCGAAAATGTTTGGTTTGATGCTAGAAATCATATCAAAACAGATAGCAGTTATCGAGATGCAAAAGTAGACTGGGAATTAACACAGGAAATTATTGCTACCAAGGTTGATACTTCTACCATAAATATTACACAAGGTTTTATTGCTGCGAATGATACTGAGAATACAACAACCTTAGGTCGCGAAGGATCTGATTATACGGCTGGAATTTTTGCCTATTGTTTAAATGCTGAAAGTGTTACGATTTGGAAAGATGTCGAAGGGGTCTTAAATGCCGATCCGAGAGTTTTTGATGAGACCACATTATTAGAGCAAATTTCATATGAAGAGGCCATCGAAATGGCTTTTTATGGTGCCTCGGTTATCCACCCAAAAACCATTCAGCCATTACAACGCAAAGAAATCCCGCTTTTTGTGCGTTCATTTGTGAATCCTGATCAACCAGGAACAAAAGTGTCTCGAGGTGCTGTTTTAGAACCATTTATTCCTTGTTACATTGTAAAAAAAGATCAGGTAATTGTATCGATATCTGATAAAGATTTCTCTTTTATAGTCGAAAATAACATGAGTTATATTTTCCAGAAACTTCATGAATATCAGCTAAAAGTAAATCTGATTCAGAATTCTGCGATTAGCTTTTCATTGTGTTTGGATAATAAGTTTGGAAAGTTTAACGGATTCTATGAGGCTCTGAAGCATGATTTTGAAATTCAATTTAATGAAAACGTCCATTTGTATACCATTCGTCATTTTGATCAAGACGCTATCAAAGAGATTTCAAGTAAAGGAAACGTATTGTTAAAACAGACCAATAAAGACACCACGCAGATTGTAGTCCGCCCAAATTAAAAACAGCTTCCATTTTACTTTTTTTAGTATGTTTGTGATTCGTGAAGTTGTTGTTGTATGTCTCTTGTTACGTCTAAAGAAATTGCGAATGTTATCGGTCTGAAAAGACTTGGTTTTATTGGTACTTTTATTGGTTGGTTACTTATTCGTGTTCTTCGCATTTCTGCACTCAACAAAATTTATAACAACAATAAACACAAATCAGATCTCGATTTCCTCAATGGTGTTCTTGAAGATTGTGAAATTCGATTTGAAATTCCGGAAGAAGATTTAAAAAGAATTCCAAAAGACGGTCCATTTATTACCATTTCTAATCATCCATTAGGAGGAATTGATGGAATTTTACTATTAAAGCTCCTACTCGAAAAAAGAGCTGATTATAAAATCATTGCGAACTTTTTATTGCATCGAATTTTACCTTTAAAACCTTATGTAATGCCCGTGAATCCCTTTGAAAACCGAAAGGATGCCAAATCCAGTGTTGCAGGTATTAAAGGAGCACTTCAACACTTGAAAGAAGGGAAACCTTTGGGTATTTTCCCCGCAGGAGAAGTTTCTACGTATCAGGACGGAAAATTAAAGGTAGATAAGCCATGGGAAGAAGGAGCAGTGCGACTGATTAAAAAGGCAAAAGTACCGGTTATTCCGATTTACTTTCATGCTAAAAACAGTCAATTATTCTACATACTATCGAAAATTAGTGACACCTTACGAACGGCAAAATTACCTTCTGAAGTTATTTCTCAGAACGGACGAGTCATAAAGGTGAGAGTCGGTAAACCCATTTCGGTGAGTGATCAGGAAGCGTATCCAGAGATACCACAGTTTTACGAATTTATTCGTAAGAAAACCTACATGCTGGCAAATCCATTCGAGAAAAATAAGAATATTTTATCGGCTCAAAATTTAAAGATTCCGAAACCTGCTAAGAAAATTACGTCTCAAAAAAATGTTGATTTCTTTGTTAAAGAAGTAAATGCTTTGCGCGATAATAATAAGCGATTATTGGTGAGTAAAAACTACGAGATTTTCTTTGCAAATGCCCGTGAAATTCCAAATCTACTTCATGAAATTGGAAGGTTACGGGAAATTACGTTTAGGGATGTAGGTGAAGGAACCAATAACTCCATTGATCTAGATAAATACGATAAGTATTACCATCACATGTTCTTGTGGGATTGTAATGCGAATGTTTTAGTAGGTGCTTACCGAATGGGATTGGGCGGACCAATATTTAAGAAATATGGAATTAATGGTTTTTACGTTCAGACTTTATTCAGAATTGAACCTGAATTATTTCAAATGATGGAGAACACCATCGAATTGGGTCGTGCTTTTATCATAAAAGAATATCAGCAAAAACCAATGCCTTTATTCTTGTTATGGAAAGGAATTGTTCATGTAACCTTGAGACATCCAGAGTATAAGTATTTAATGGGTGGTGTGTCTATAAGTAATCAGTTTTCTGACTTCTCAAAATCGTTGATGATTGAGTTTATGAAATCGCATTACTACGATCCGTATATCGCACAGTACATACATCCGAAGAAAGAATATAAGGTAAAACTTAAGGATGCTGATAAAGATTTTGTGTTTGATGCTACCGAGGCAGATTTACAGAAATTCGATAAAGTCATTGATGAGATTGAACCTGGAGCTCTGCGTATTCCCGTATTAATTAAAAAATATGTGAAACAAAATGCTCGATTGGTGGCTTTTAATGTAGATCCGAAGTTTAACAATGCTGTCGATGGGTTGATGTATATTAAAGTGGCAGATATCCCAGAGAGCACAGTGAAACCGGTTATGGAAGAGTTTCAGGCCGAGCTGGAACGTAAAGCTTCTGAAGATCTTTTGAACAAATAACTGATAGAAATTCAGTATTTTAGATGGAGTATGTTTTTGGTACTACACGAATAAAAATTAATCATGAAAACCTTTTTAAAACTAATTTTGACCGCCTTAGCCGTAATTGTTTTGGCTAATTTACTACCTGGAGTGACTGTAGATGGTTATGGAACGGCTTTAATTGTTGCTGTTGTCATTGCCATTTTAAACATGTTTGTTCGTCCACTTTTGATCTTCTTTACACTGCCAGCGACCATTGTCACTTTAGGATTATTTTTATTTGTAATCAATGCTGCAATTATTCTATTGGCTGATAATCTGGTTAGCGGATTTGCAGTTTCTGGCTTCTTGGTGGCCTTAATTTTCAGTATTTTATTATCTGTTTTTCGTTCGGCGCTTTTTTCTTTATTGAAAGAAGACAAGTAAAAGAATTAAGAAGCTGCGCGCTGCAGTCGATCGTTAATCGTTTTTCCTAATCCCTCTTCCGGAAATTTTTCTGCGACAATCAAGGTCAAATTCTGAGAATCTAAATCGTGTAAAGCTTGATATAAATTTGCTGCTGCTTCTTCTAAATTTCCAGACGGTGATAATGTTGAATTGACCTTAACCAATGCTTCATTATAGGTCTTTGAAAAACTTAACACACCAATTTTTTCCCGATCGTATGCTTTGAGGTCAGCTGGTATGGATTCAGAAATTATAATTTTAGTTCTAGGCGAATAGTGCTTCAATAACATTCCAGGAGCTTCTGGATTTTGTTCTTTTTTATTTTTTATTTCAACAGTCCCTACTACCGACTGAATGTCTTCGACGGAAATCGCTCCCAATCGATATACAACAGGATTGTCATTTTCAAAACCAATAATGGTCGATTCTACACCTTTTTGACATACGCCCCCATCCAATACCATTTCGAGAGAATCTTCAAAATAATCGGCGACATGCCCAGGCCTTGTGGGACTAATTCGATTGAACGGATTTGCGCTAGGTGCTGCTACGGGGAATTCTAATCTTCGAAGCAATTCCAAGGTGATTGGGTGATTCGGAATTCGAACTCCTACAGTTGATTTTCCCGCAGTTACCAAATCTGGAATTGAAGATTTTTTTGGTAAAACTAAAGTAAGTGATCCTGGCCAAAACGCATTGGCTAATTGTTTTGCTTTTTCAGGGATATATGACACTACTTTGTTTAATTCTTCTATGGATGGAATGTGAACAATAAGTGGATTAAACGCTGGTCTTCCTTTCGTTTCAAATATCTTTCGAACGGCATCTTCATTAAATATATTTCCAGCCAAACCGTAAACAGTTTCCGTGGGAATCGCAACTAATTCTCCCTTGGTCAGGATTTCAATGGCTCTTGATATGTCGTTTGAAATTATGCCCATACGTTATGGCAAAAATAGAGACTTCCCATTGAATAGATTCTGTATTTTCTGAATAATTAATTGAGGCACACTTTTTGAAATAAAGAAAAAAAATTTCATTTATGAGAAAACAGCTACTTCTATTGTTCCTTTTATCAGCTTTTCAAATGTCGGGTCAGAATACATTGGGAAGGCCATTTTTTACCGGAGAAGTTAATTTTTCACTTGGTGTAAATGAATATTATACAATTGAGCCGAATGATGGCGAACCGCTAATTGTCCCTTCTGGATTGTTTTTAAGACTGGGTTTTGGCTACGAATTTAAAAGAAAGGTAGCACTGAGTATCAATGCCGGATTTGACGATCACTGGCGCTATGATACCAATGCTTTTCCGACCTATGCAGGATTGAAATACAACATTTTTGAACGTGAAGGTGACGCATTTTTTACCGAATTTCGATATGGCAAAATGTGGAGGCCATCTTCATTTTATCCCGATGGTAATTACTACGGTTTCGGATTAGGAATGCAAGCTGGTGGGGAAGGTAGATGGAACACTATTTTGCGAATCGATTTTCATAGAAAAGGTATAGTAGGTTTCGAAAATGATAGAATTGACAGCATTTCGCTTGGCTTGGGTTTTAGTTTCTTTTAATGGGCTTCTAACCAGTTATTCCCTAATCCAATTTCTACGTCTAGAGGAACCGAAAGTTTAAAAGCATTTTCCATTTCGTTTTTAATCAAGGATTGAATCGTTTCTAATTCATCTTTGTGAGCGTCAAATACCAATTCATCATGCACTTGAAGTAGCATTTTAGTCTTATACTTTCCTTCTTCTAGTTTTTTATGAATATTGATCATAGCAAGTTTAATAATATCTGCGGCAGATCCTTGTATTGGTGCGTTCACTGCATTTCGCTCTGCAGCGCCGCGAACTACTGCATTTCTGGAATTGATATCTTTTAAATATCTACGTCTGTGCAAAACAGTTTCTACATATCCATTGTCTCTTGCAAATTGAATTTGCTGCGACATGTAGGCTCTCAATTTTGGATACGTCTCGTAGTAGGTGTCTATTAACTCTTTCGCTTCACCTCTTGATAAATTTGTTTGATTGCTCAACCCAAATGCAGAAACACCATAAATAATTCCGAAATTCACTGTTTTTGCATTGCTTCTTTGTTCGCGAGTCACTTCATCTAAGGCAACATTAAAAACTTTGGCCGCAGTTGATGCGTGAATATCTTCACCATTTTGAAAGGCAGAAATCATATTTTCTTCTTCACTTAGAGCGGCAATTATTCGAAGTTCAATCTGACTGTAATCCGCAGCGAGTAAAACGAAATCTTCACTTCTAGGAATAAAGGCTTTTCGCACTTCTCTACCTCTTTCTGTTCGGATAGGAATATTCTGTAAATTCGGATTGTTGGAACTCAATCGACCTGTTGCTGCCACTGCCTGAGCATAAACGGTGTGAACACGACTTGTCTTCGGATTGATTTCATTTGGCAACGCATCCACATAGGTGCTTTGTAATTTTTTATACTGGCGATATTGAAGAATATCTCTAACAATTTTGTGATCTTTTGCCAAATACGATAAGACATCCTCGGCGGTTGAATATTGACCCGTCTTCGTCTTTTTTGGTTTGTCAACCAGCTTCAATTTATCGAATAGAATGGGACCTAATTGTTTCGGAGAGGCAATGTTAAATGTTTCTCCAGCTTGCTCGTAAATGGCCGATTCTAAATCAGAAATATCCGAGGTTAAGACAGTAGAAAGACCTCCTAAAAACTCTGTATTTAGATTAATTCCTCCAATTTCCATTGCAGTTAAAACCGACACTAAAGGAATTTCAACTTCCCTAAATAACTCGGTCAAATTTCCACTTTCCAATTCTTTGGTGAAGTGCTCTTTTAATTGAAAGGTAATGTCGGCATCCTCAACTGCATATTCCGTTTGATCCTTCAAAGGAACAACGCGCATCGATAATTGATTTTTTCCTTTTTTACCAATCAATTCAGTTATTGAAACAGGCTTGTAGTTTAAATAGGTCTCAGAAAGCACATCCATGTTATGACGCATATCTGGATTGATCAAATAATGAGCAATCATCGTGTCGAATAAAGTTCCCTTAACTCTAATATTATAGTTGGAAAGCACTTTGATATCGTACTTTAAATTGTGACCGACTTTTTCAATGTTTTCATCGTCAAAAAATGGGATAAATTCATTTAGAATTTGCTGTGTTTCGTTCTGATCTTCTGGGAATGAAACGTAATACCCTTTTCCTTTTTCCCAAGAAAATGCAATGCCGATGATTTCAACTTCCAATGCTTTTAGTCCGGTTGTCTCCGTATCGAAACAAACCGATTTTTGTTGCAGCAATTGTTGTAACAATAGTTTTCTTGACATCGGCGAATCAACCAACTGGTAAAAATGAGTAGTTGAATGGATGTCTTTCATGCCCCCTTCTTCAGTAGTTGAACTTCCAGATCCCGGAGTAGCAAACAAATCGAATTGCCCATCAGAACTTGTATTTACTTTAGGAGCATTTTCAACCGCTTTTGAGTCAGAATTGGAATTATCTGTAGTTAAGCTTCCGGTTGTTGTTTCTGTAGCAAATGTTTTTAAGAAATTGGTGAGCAGCTGTCTAAACTCCAATTCATTGAAAAGCTCCTTAACCTTTTCTAAGTCGGGTTCATCTAAGGTAAAATCTTTTGCGTCAAAAGTGACAGGAACATCTAGCATAATGGTTGCCAGTTTTTTAGAAAGTAAGCCTAATTCCTTCGAAGCTTCTACTTTCTCCCTCATTTTACCTTTCAGCTGATCCGTATTCGCCAGTAATTCTTCCATCGATCCAAATTGAGCTAAGAATTTCTTGGCCGTTTTTTCACCTACTCCTGGTAGTCCAGGAATATTATCGGAAGCGTCACCCATCATCCCTAAAAAGTCAATAACCTGCTCTGGTCGTTCTACTGCAAACTTCTCTTGAACCTCAGGAACTCCCCAAACATCATATCCACCACCAAAACGTGGTTTATACATGAAAATATGATCAGTTACGAGTTGAGCGAAATCTTTATCAGGGGTTACCATGTAGGTTTTGAATCCTTCTTTCTCGGCTTGTCTCGAAAGCGTTCCAATAATGTCATCTGCCTCATATCCTTCTTTCACCATAATCGGAATGTGCATTGCTCGCAAAATTTCTTCGATGTAAGGAACCGCTATTTTAATAGCTTCTGGAGTTTCCTGGCGATTGGCTTTGTAATCTTCAAACATTTCCACGCGATCTGCACTCCCGCCTTTGTCAAAACAAACAGCAAGATGATCTGGTCGCTCTCTTTTGATCACGTCTAAAAGTGAATTCATGAAACCCATAATAGCCGAGGTATCCAAACCTTTGCTATTGATTCTTGGGTTCTTGATAAAAGCGTAATATCCCCTGAAAATTAGGGCGTAAGCATCAACTAAAAATAGACGTTTGGAATCTGACATATTTGAGATTTTATGAGCATCTAAAGCTACGAAACTTTAACAGGAACTTAAAATTGAATCTGTTAATATAAAGTATCTTTGCACTGTTAAAAAAGACCGTATGTCTCGTTGGATTTTGCCCTTAATACTTCTTGCTACTTTAATTGTTGCTGTTGAAATTTATTCGTTTCAAGCCTTTAAAACTATTTCAAAAAGCAAATTCGTTCGTTACGGATTTTTAGCGGTTAGTATTGCAGTGTACCTCTATTTTTTCGCGACCATGTTAAGCTACTCTAGAAGTACAGGTCAGACACCGAAAGGACAATTAACCTTTGGATTACTACTAACTGTTCTTCTTCCAAAATTGGTGATCATTTTTGTGATGTTAGGTGAAGATGTGTATCGATTAGCAGTTAAAGGGATTTCGGCAATTTCATCCACAGAAACAAAATCAATTCCGGGTAGAAGAAAATTCGTTTCTCAGATTGCTTTAGTACTGGCGGCAATTCCATTTACTTCTTTCATCTATGGAATCATTCAGGGTAAATACAATTACAAGGTTTTAAAATACCAACTCAGTTTTAAGGATCTTCCAGATGCTTTTGACGGATTCACAATCACTCAGATATCTGATATTCATTCAGGAAGTTTTACCAATAAGAAAAAAATTCAATATGGTGTTGATTTGATCAATCAGCAAAATTCTGATTTGTTGTTATTCACGGGTGATATTATAAATAATAAGGCTGATGAAATGGATAATTGGATAAATATCTTCGCTCAATTAAAAGCGAAAGACGGTAAGTTTTCAATTTTGGGAAATCACGATTATGGTGATTATATGAGTTGGGAAAGTCGTGAAGCCAAAGAAGAAAACTTTCAGGCAGTTAAGGATATTCATAAGAAAATTGGCTTCGATCTTTTATTGGACGAGCATCGATATCTTGAAAAAGGATCTGAAAAAATCGCATTACTAGGGGTTGAAAATTGGGGAAGAGGATTTAATCAGAAGGGAGACTTGAAAAAGGCTTCTAAGCATGTTCGAAAAGAAGATTTTAAAATTTTAATGACCCATGACCCAAGTCATTGGGAATATATGGTTAAAGAAGATGATTTTAATTATCAGTTAACCTTAAGTGGTCATACGCACGGACTTCAATTGGGAATTGAAATTCCTGGACTTATCAAATGGAGCCCATCAAAATATGTCTACAAACAGTGGGCAGGCTTATATGAGGAATTCGGCAGATATGTTAATGTAAATCGTGGATTCGGATATCATGCCTTTCCGGGTCGTATCGGAATTTGGCCAGAGATTACTGTAATTGAACTTAAAAAAGCCTGATAATCAGTCGATTTGGGTAAAATTTTTATATTTGTAAATAAGCAATTTGAAAATTCGTATAGTTTACCCACTAAAGATCGAAACCCAATGGCAAAGTTTGGTGAAATAATTAATGTGAACAAACCCGTCTTGATAGACTTCTATTCGGACTGGAATGAAGCTGAAAATAGCTTAGATACACTTCGTGATGTGGCTGCTGCTTTGGGAACTTCTGCCAAAGTCATTAAGATTGACATTAAAAAAAATGAAATCTTGGCTGATGCTCTTCGAGTGAAAGGGAATCCAACCTTTATGATTTACAAAGATGGCGAAATGAAATGGCGACAAACGGGTCATCAAGAGGCAACGACACTAATAGATCTTGTTCAACAATATGTATAAAAAAAGCTCCAATTCGGAGCTTTTTTTTATTCTTCAATCAGGTGACTAAATAGTTTCATCACCGTAGTAAATTCTTCTTGTTTTTCTTTAAAATAGTTGCCTTCATCATATTGTTTGATATCACTTAAGATTGAATTATAGATGTACAAGGTCGTGTCAATTTCATCAATGATAATATCTGTAAATTCTTTTGAGAAGGTACTTAACCACAATGCTTTTTCTTTATATAATTGCAATAAGGTTTCTGCAGTTTCTCTGGCTTCTTTTTTCGCTCCTAACTTGTAATACATTTCAGGATAACCAACCGATAACGTGTAGTGATCAAAATCTTTGATAGGCATCTTTTCAATAGAGAAATCCAGCATTTCTTTGGCTTTTAACGTATCACCCTGAATCGCGTAAGCATCAGACAATCGCTGGAAACTATTTCGCAATGAGATGGTATTTCGTTTGGTTTGTTCGTCGAGGTAGATTTTACCGTCATTAATATTTCGCCAGTCCAAATTCATCAGATTCTTTTCCATTTTCTTCGGATCGATACGACCAATATCAAATAATGTTAACTCTCGAACCAGTTTACCTTCCTGATTGTATAGTTTAGTTGGAGTTCTGATAGGCACAAGTTTGAATGCGACTCCGTCTAACTGAAGATAGTCTTTTAACCAAATGTATTCTTCTTCGGCATTTGCTCCACCCGTGAAGTAGATGGGGCGTTTCCAGTCAAAATTGGCAAGAATATCAAGCATTAAAATTCTATTCTTTGTTATTCCACGCTTATCAATTTCAATATCGATATAGGGAACAATTTTATCAGCATCCTTTGGAGCTACGATTCCGCTTTTCAAAACATTTTCTTTATTTACCGGAATTCTAATCTTATTCGTGGGGTAGAATTTTTCACGCACATCATTTTCCTCATCAATGTAATAGGTTGCATCATTGTCTGAGGCAATCCATCGCATGAAGTCCTGAATAGAAATTGCACTATCTTTAAATCTTGGGTGTTCGATATAATAAGCGATGTCTAAACTTCCATATTTATATTGATCATGGTTTAATTGTGAAGGAATAGGAGGCGCGTCATAAGTCGCACGTTTCATCTGATCAATATACCAATCCGTGGCAAATAGACTCGTATTCACCAATTTAATATCTGTTCGTATGCCTTCCACTTCCTGCATATACCAAAGTGGGAATGTATCATTATCTCCAATGGTAAACATAATAGCATTTTTATCACAACTCTCCAGATATGCCTGAGCATTTAGACGTGTTGTATAACGGTTCGATCTATCGTGATCATCCCAGTTTTCAGAGGCCATTAACGCAGGTACTAAAAGTAAAGACAATGCACTAACCGTGATGGCAATCGTCTTTTTATTCGCGAAGTGTTTTAGGTATTCATATAGGGCGTATACTCCAATACCTATCCAAATGGCGAAAATGTAAAAACTTCCGACAACGGCATAGTCTCTCTCTCGCGGTTCAAAAGGTTTTGGATTCGTATAAAAGATAATTGCAAAGCCTGTGAAAACAAAGAAAACAAGCAACGTATAAAAGTTTTCTTTATCGTTTCTGATGTGATACAACAATCCGATTAATCCGAGAATTAATGGTAAGAAATAATAGGCATTTCGTCCTTTATTTTCCAAAACCTGACTCGGTAAATTGTCTTGTGATCCCAATCGCATTTCATCAATAAATTTGAATCCACTAAGCCAGTTTCCATTAAAAACATCTAGGTTCCCTTGAATATCATTTTGACGACCCACAAAATTCCACATAAAGTATCTCCCGTACATGTACCCAAACTGGAAACTCACCATAAATTTGATATTCTCAGCAAATGTTGGTCGGCGTTTGCTATTGGGTTTGATACCCGCAATCGCTTTGTACATTTTTTCTTTGGACGGATCAACCATTCTAGGAATGAATCCTTTGTGCTTATCGGACCAATTCGGAACAACGTTTTTATACTTGTTTACGATAACATATTTCCCATCCTTTTTTTCGTATTTGGGCTTATCATCTTTGTATGGTTCATTGCGATCTTGTTCTCTGCTATACGAATTTGAGTAATAGGTATCATAAAATACATTGGCATCTCCATATTGTTCACGATCGTAGTAGGCTAGTAATTCTCTCGCACTTGACGGATTATTTTCGTTTATGGTTGTATTTGCATTTGCTCTTATAGGTAACATCATCCAGGATGAAAAACCAATCATGATGAACATCACCGACAAGATCAACGTGTTTGCATGCACTTTGTTTTGTTCTCTTGTTTTCTTGAGTCCTAAGTAAAAAGCAGTAATTAGAATAATGGCTGTAATGATACTTCCCGAGTTATAGGGTAATCCAATACTATTGATGAAAAACAATTCAGAAGCACTAAAAAACTTTAAGGTAAAAGGGAATAAGAATTTAAATACAAATGCTAAAATTAAAACCGAAACAACCGAGGCAATTGCTGTTGTTTTGAGGGTAATGTTTTTGTATGTTTTAAAGAAATACAACATTACAATTGACGGAATTACCAATAATGATAAGATGTGAACTCCAAAAGAAAGACCTACAATAAAGCTGATCAGAATCAGCCATTTGTTTCCACGTGGGGTATCAATTTCGCTTTCCCATTTTAACCCTAACCAGAATAGAATTGCCATTAAGAAGGATGACATGGCGTATACCTCTCCTTCAACAGCACTAAACCAGAAACTATCCGAAAAGGTGTAGGCTAAGGAACCTACCAAACTACTTCCTAACATGGCAATGTATTTTCCCTCAGAAATCTCTTTTGATTGTTTTTCGGCCAATTTCATAGCGAGGCTTGTGATCGTCCAAAACATAAATAAGATGGTAAATGCACTTGCCAGAGCCGACATAAAGTTTACCATTTTCGCAATTTGCGAGACATCCGAAGTGAACATGGCAAAAAATGCTCCCAACATCTGAAATAAAGGTGCTCCTGGTGGGTGACCTACTTCAAGTTTTACAGCGGTTGAAATATATTCTCCCACGTCCCAAGCGCTAACCGTAGGTTCAAGAGTTAATGTATAGGTAATCAGGGCAACAGCAAAAGAGAACCAACCTAAAATAAGGTTCCATTTTTTGAATTTTTCTGAAGTCATAGGCTTTGAAATAACTGGACGAATTTAAGAATTTAAAGCTGTTAAGCTTCTAAGAAATGTTTAAAAGCTTTTAAAAGTTTGTTAAATTCAAAATTTGAATAAAATTGTTTGAAAAATTGAAAGATTGCTTTAAATTTGCATCCGCTTTTAGCACTGGCCCATGGTGTAATGGTAACACACCGGTTTTTGGTGCCGTTATTCTAGGTTCGAGTCCTAGTGGGCCAACAAAAAACCTCTTCAAAATTTGAAGAGGTTTTTTTATGTATTAGTTTAAGGTAGCCAACATATCTGTTTCAATTTCTGTAATCAAATAGATGAGTTTCCGTTGGTCTTTCGGATGTAGTTTTTGCAGTAACCGATCGCCTTCATCCAATAAAGCAAATCCCATCTCCAATCCTTTAATTTGATCTGAACTATATCGATCTGAATTTTTTTTCATGACCCCTATGATGTATGAAATGATTTCTTTAATCTTTTTAACCTGAGGTCGATCATGTAAGGTTTCAAATAATGCCTGGGATGTTTTGATAAAATTGTCAATCTCATTTTTGGGGATAGCTTTCAAAAGCACTTTAATTTTCTTTTCGGTATAAGGTCCTTTTAACTTCTTTTGAATCGCTTCTTCGACAAAAGTTTGCTCGAATTTAGATGCTGAATTAAAGGTATTCAATGCTTTCAATCCCGTACCTAAAATTTGAGGTAAGTGACGACCATACTTGAGTAATAATCGTGAAGCATCTACTAAAATGGAAATTAACTTTTGAGGTTGTTGGATGTAATTATCCAAACTTTTAAAAGCCTGATCTAAGGCTTTACGCTCTGTATATTCAGGATAAATATGTTTTAAATAATACGCCCGAAGCTCATTGAGAATGTCTTCTGTGATGGAACTCGGTATATCATAATTCGCTACAATCTTGTCATATTGATAACGATCAAAAATAAATTTCCGATATCCTTTTATGATTTGTTTTTTTACAATGTCTGGTTCCATTTCAATACCGAATAGCACTCAGCAAAATTTAAAATAAAGGTATGATGATGTGATTTATTTTCCATGCAAGAAATAAATTCTATCGAAAAGCAAGATATCAAATTGTTTTTCGCCGAAAACTACAAAACAAAAAGTTTTGTTGCGTATCGAAAGGGGTAGTGTGATCTTCATAATGACTTGATACCAATTCGAAATCAGATTTTAGTAACGCTTGTAAATCTTCAGCGTTGTATTGGCTAATGGGTAATCCACTGCATTTTAAAGGCCCATTTTTTGAAAATGTTCCCAGCACAATGTGATTTGCAAATTGGCTTACAATTTTCACATAACTCTCAATATCTTTTTTGGACGTTAGAAAATGAAATGCAGCTCTATCATGCCAAACATCATATTTGGTTTCGGGCATAAAATCAAGAATATTTGAAATGATCCAATGTATGTTTTGCTCTTTGTCGGCGAGTCTGTCTTTAGCTCTTTCAATAGCTTTTGATGAAATGTCCAAAACCGAAATATTTTCATACCCCTCATCAATTAAAAAATCCACTAAATGACTATCACCGCCCCCAACATCTATGATTTTACTTGATAAATCAACATCAAATTGAGCTATTAAATCCAAAGAGGTTTTTGGGAATTTTTGAGTCCAGCTAACTTGCTCTGGAGTTTTATTCTGATATACATTTTCCCAGTGCTTTTTTAATGTTGAATCCATTTCACTTCTGTTCTTAAAAATACATTTCTGCTGTATTGCGAATGTAATATAAAAAAGGCGATACCATTACATCTGGCTACCAATCGAATTTTCAAAAGACTTTTTGTTCGTATTTTTACATTTTAATCACAAATACTTTTGAGTTTCGTAACCTATACCAATAAAGGCATTTATTGCAAGCCCGGTAAGTTCTATTTAGACCCCTGGCGGCCGGTAGATTATGCGATTATTTCGCATGGTCATGCCGATCATGCAAGATGGGGAAATAAAAAGTATTTATGCCACCACCATAGCAAGCCCATTTTGCAACATCGGATTGGAGCAAATATTCAAATTGATAGTTTGGGATATAACGAAACGAAAACTATCAACGGTGTAAAAGTGACTTTTTTCCCGGCTGGGCATATCATCGGTTCTGCCCAAATCAAATTGGAATACAAAGGATATGTGGTTGTGTTTACGGGTGATTATAAAACGCAGCCTGATTTTTTAACGACGCCTTTTGAACCGATAAAATGTCACGAATTTATCACTGAAAGCACCTTTGGTCTTCCCGTTTATAAATGGAAATCGGAGGAGCAATTGCAAAACGAAGTAGTCGATTGGATTGCAGAAAATCAAAAGAATAATAGGACTTCTGTTTTCTTCGGATATAGTCTCGGGAAAGCACAGCGAATTCTAAAATTGGTCGAAAATGTTGCCCCGATTTATGTGCATTCAGCCATTGATAAATTGAATTCGGCAATTTCTTCAGTCGGCATTGATTTGCCTGAATCCAAACTGATTACTGCCGATTTTGATAAAAAAGAAGTACAAAACAATATTGTGGTTTTGCCGCCTGCCCTTTTGGGAAGTCGAATGCTAAAGCGAATTCCGAATGCTGCGACTGCGATTTGCTCCGGTTGGATGCAAATTCGTGGTAATCGACGTTGGAGAGGGGTAGATGCCGGATTTGTAATTAGTGATCATGCCGATTGGGATGGATTGCTACAAACCATAAAAGAGACAGAAGCAGAGAAAGTATATGTAACACATGGCTATCAGGCCGTATTGTCCAAATACTTGAACGAGCAAGGGATTTACGCTAAAGAATTAAATACCCTTTATGGTGAGGAAGAATTGTCAAAATCTGAAGAAACGATAGCAGCCGAATGAAAGATTTTGCAGAGACCTTACAAAAAATAGAAATGACCAATAAGACCAATGCGAAGATTGAGGCATTGGTGTCATTTTTCCAATCTGCAAGGGATTTAGATAAACTTTGGGCCATTGCCCTATTCACAGGTAAAAGACCATCAAGACCGGTAAAAACAACTCTTTTGCGAGAATGGTGTATCGAATTGGCGAACATTCCGGAGTGGTTGTTTTTGGAGAGTTACAGTGCTACAGGTGATTTAGGAGAAACATTAGCCTTAGTGCTGCCGCATCCGAAGCAGGAAAAAGAAAAACCACTGCATCTTTGGGTGGAGGAATTAATCGCCCTAAAACCCAAATCAGATGAGGAGAAAAAAACCTATGTCATTGAGGCCTGGAAATCTCTGGATGATTATCAGCGATTGTTATTTAACAAATTGATTGGAGGAAGTTTTCGAATTGGTGTTTCTAAGAAAACACTGGTGAACGCCTTGGCTAAATATGCCAATAGCGATCCGAATAGAATTATGCATAGCTTGGTTGGGAACTGGCATCCGAATGATACTTCTTTTGATGATTTAATTTCTGGAGCTCATATCAATTATGACAATTCAAAACCTTACCCTTTCTGTTTAGCTTATGCTTTAGATAAGGAATTGGAAGAGTTGGGAGCTCCTAACGAATGGCAGGTAGAATATAAATGGGATGGAATTCGAGGATTAGTAATCAAGCGAAATAATGAAATCTTTATCTGGTCTCGCGGAGAAGAATTGGTGACCAATCA
>JALQZD010000342.1 GCA_023258495.1 Polaribacter sp. | reverse complement strand
ATTGAAAGTAAGCAGGATTGCTCGCGCATCCTTGTAGCTCCGCTTTGAAAATAGTACAAACAAAAAAACGCTCAAGCAAGCTTGGCGTTTTTTCTTATTGTACTATTTATTCGTGACCACGGCAGGATTCAAACCTGCAACCTTCTGAGCCGTAATCAGATGCGCTATTCAGTTGCGCCACGTGGCCTTTTTGCGGGTGCAAATATAGACCCATTTTTTTAATTTTTAAAATATATGGTAGTATTATTCAATCTGACTTTTAAAGTCTCGGATTATCGGGTTTGCTTTTTCGAGATCAGATTCCAGAACAAATAATTCATCAATAAAATTACTGATTTCATAGGCCGGTAACCTGTCCGATTTAATCAAAGTAGGTATTCCTTTTTCACCAAGCAATCCAGCCAACCTATTCACGATGATTCGGCTTTCGGTAAATACTTTGGTATATGTATCACTCATAACAGAAATTTTATTCCTCTAAAGCATTCATTGTGACATAAGCCCTCCAACCAATAATGGCCAGTTGAATCTTGCTCGCTTTTGTAATATCCAATTGCTTTTTGGTAAATGACGGTAAAACTGCCTTATTTACTTTGGCTAAAACTTTGAAAATATTTTTTTTCATCTTTGGTACAGCTGATTGTACATCAAATGTAATTAATAATGTATCAACTTACTATACCTACATAAAAATAGATAATACAAAATTCAAAATTTCAGTTACAAATTCAATAAGTATGACAATCATAAGAGTCGTTTTTTAGTTTAAATTATTCGTGTTTTTTAATACTGTTTTTCGAATATACTAGGATTGATTTCAGACATCCAAAAAAATGGAATCGAAATAATCAAAATGATTTACTTCTGTTAATTAAAAAAATCAAATTAATTTCATATTGAAATATTAATATCTACGAATTAGTTATAATTTATAATTATTTTAACTGGTTATTTAGAAATACTATAAGCAAGTAAAGGGAGTTTTTTGAGGGATTTGAAAATGTAAAGGAAATCTGTCTCGGAAAACTACACATTTTAAGGTTTTCAATTTTTTTCTGCGTTCAAAATCTTCTAAATAATGTATCTTTAACATCATTTATTTTTATGAGTTTCGTATATCTGATTCTGGGTTTTCTCATTTTAATTTTAGGTGGAAATTGGTTGCTTAAATCGGCAGTTGCGCTTTCCTTAAAATTAAGCATTCCTAAAATAATTATCGGGATGACTGTTGTTTCTCTGGCAACCTCTGCCCCTGAGTTAATCGTGAGTTTAACAGCTGCGGTTAAAGGATCTACAGACTTATCATTAAGTAACGTTATTGGAAGTAACATCGCTAATCTAGGACTAGTTTTAGGAATCACTCTTTTGTTAGGAAATATGGAAATCAAGAAAAGTTTCTATAAAACAGATTGGCCTATGATGATGATGGCTTCTGTTTTGCTTTTCTTTTTTATCGGAAATGATGACCAATTGAATCAGACAGAAGGATTTGTTTTGTTTGGCCTTCTCATTGCTTTCCTGGTATACCTTCTTCGATTCCAAAAAACAGCAGTTGTGGATGAATTTCCAGATGATGATGAAGAACTACCTTTGTTTAAAACAGTGCTCTACTTCGCCATTGGAAGTATCGGTCTTTGGTCTGGATCGGAATTATTGGTTCGTGGAGCCATTTCAATAGCTCAAGAAATTGGAGTGAGTGAACGAATCATCGGTATCACCATTGTTTCTTTAGGTACCAGTATTCCTGAATTGGCGGCATCAATTATTGCTTTTCTAAAAAAAGAAAAAGCTATTTCACTCGGGAATTTGATCGGATCTAATATCTTTAATATTCTCGCTGTTCTCGGATTAACAGCCATTATTACTCCCGTCAAATTGGTGGATCAGAAGTTAATGAGTAATGACATCTATTGGATGCTGGGAATCGCTTTTCTTGTGCTTCCCTTGGTCTTTCTGCCAAAAGGATCCCGCCTGAATTACAAAGACGGAATTGTTTTATTAATTTCTTATATCATTTTTATATTTCAGACGGTTTAAGTATTACATCGGTCTTTTCACGTTTCAACCGGTACATCAAGTAAAACAATGTTAAAACTCCGATTGCTGAGATGATCGATATCACCGTCCAAGTCGTATCGTATCCAAAATTATCAACCATTTGCAATCCAGAATTATGACCAAAAATATGGGCTGCAGAAAAAGAAATACTATAAAAAGCCATGTATTCTCCTTGTTTCCCTCGTTTAGATCGTTCTATTACAAATGAATTTGAAAAGGGAAAGGCAATCATTTCACCCAAAGTCATCAACAACATTCCAATGATTAAAATTCCAATCCACGGTGTCATCAACAATACGACATAACTTAATCCAGTGAGTAATAATCCTATGGTAATCAACAGTTCTTTTGAGTATTTCGAATCTCCTAACCATTTGATTAATGGCATTTCCAAAACGAAGATTATAAATCCGTTCATACCTAAAAGCAATCCAATGTCAAACTCGGTCAATGCATGTACATCTCTATAATACAAAGGTATTGTGGAGAAATATTGCAGAAAAATAAATCCAAAAATGAACATGGCCACAAAGAAGATCCAAAACAATCCATCAGATCGAATTGGTTGTGGGTTTTCTACTTTCTGTTCATCGATTACCAGAGCTTTTTTCGGGTGTAAAACATTGATTAGGACCAATGTTGCCAGCAGACATGTGATTCCGTCCATCCAGAACAGTCCTTTATAATTAATAGAAGTAATAATAAATCCACCAATCGCCGGACCGGCAGAAAAACCAAGGTTAATCGCCAATCGAATTAAAGTCACAGAGCGTGTTTTATTTTCGGCCTTACTATACGTATTCATGGCAACGAACATCGCAGGTCGGAACGCATCAGCAACAAGCATTACAAGGAAAATTGCAAAACAGAATGCATAAAATTCTTCAATAAACTGCAACCCAATAAATAGGATTCCTGTAAGTGCTAAACTGAGATACATTACGGGATAAAATCCATATTTATCAGTCAGTTTACCTCCCATCCAAGAACCTAACACCGACCCAACGCCAAATGCACTCATAATCCACCCAACATTTTCTAGTGTATAATGAAGACTTTCGGTTAAGTACAGCGATAAAAATGGAATTACCATTGTTCCCGAACGATTGATGAAGGTGATAAATGCAAGCCACCAAACTTCTTTCGAAAGGCCTTTAAAAGTATTTAAATAATTAGAATATAACTTCTTCATGATGCACTTAAGTCATACGATAAAAAAAGTCCGACTGTGTAGCCGGACTTTTATCTATACTAGTTAATTTATCAGTTGATTTCAATACCGTATAAAGCTCCGACAGCCTAGAATGTTCCATGGTTTTAGAATTTTGATTGTATTGACTATTTTCATGATTCTTAAATTCTAGATAAAGCTAGAAAAAAAAATTAAAAGTCGTATTTTTATGTAGATTTTTTTGAATGAATCATTGTATTAAACTTGTTGTTTGCCTTTTATTCATCGCCTGCAATTCAAATGGAAAACGCGCCATAGTAGGCGAATCCGCATATCAAATTGCACAAAATGCGATATTTAAAGATGCCTCAAAATCACCATTGAAGAAGAACGATTTAAAAAATTTCAAAGGATTGGACTTTTTCCCCATCGACTCAAATTTCATCGTCACTGGTACATTCACAAAAATTGACAATGCACCTATTTTTGAAATGGCGACCACTACAGATCGAAAGCCTTTGTATAAAGAATATGGAACCATAGAATTTCAGATTAATAATGTGGCATGTAAATTGATGATTTATCAAAATCAAGATGATTTACACAATGAAGAATACAAAGATTATTTGTTCCTTCCTTTCACAGACGATACCTCTGGAGAATCATCTTATGGTGGCGGCAGATATATGGATATTATGACTTACGACATTAAAGCAGACAGTACAGTAGTGTTAAATTTTAATAATACCTACAATCCATACTGTGCTTATAACGAAAAATATTCTTGTCCATTGACACCGCGTAAAAATCATTTGAATGTGGCTATAACTGCCGGAATTAAAAGCTTTAAAAAATGAAAAAAATTATTTATGTAATTGGAATGTGTATTGGGTTAACCTTTTTAGGATGTGAATCTAATGCAGAAGAAATTAAAGAATTGGAAAGCAGAGATCTTGCAACACTTTTTGCCGAGATCGAAAGTTTAGCCTCAAGTGAAACGTGTACAGATTCATCAAACTGGACCTTTACAGGATATGGAAGTAAGGCTTGTGGTGGAGTCGTCGGATACATTGCATATCCAAAGTCGATTGATACCAACTATTTCCAGGAGTTACTTCGTAGATATGCGACAGCACAGCTTGCATACAATGAAAAATGGGGAATCATTAGTGATTGTTCCTTACCTGATGTTCCGCTCAGAGTAGAATGTCAAAACGGAGAACCTAACTTAATTTATTAACCGATTTTAACAACCGAATCCAGATCTTTCTGGATGCCGTCTTTTAAATCCGAAAGGTGTTGCTGACGCACTCTTAATTTCGTTTGAGCATGGGCTTTGATATTCAGTTGTGAAAACATCCCTGCTACTTTTTTTGCTGTCGGTATAACTGCCTCTACAGATGGAGCTAATAGGTCTAAAAATCCTGCACGAACTGCATCTTTCGGATTATAGATTTCGGCATTTACCACACTTCGATTTAAATACACCTCAGACAGTCTTGATTTGGCAATGGCAATTCCGGCATGATGCATAGTCATTCCAATCAATACCTCATTTAATCCAATTTTAAAATCTCCTTCCACACCAATTCGGTAATCAGCAGAAAGTAATAAAAAGGCTCCTTTTGCAATGGCATGTCCATTACAAGCAATAATTATAGGTAGCGGAAAGGATAACATTCTATGAGACAGCTGTGACCCTTTAGTCACAAGTTTTTTTGCAGCATCTGGTGAAGATTTCATAATTTTTAAATCAAATCCTCCAGAAAAAATTCCGGCAGTTCCCGTAAGAATCACCACTTTTCCTTCTTCTTCGGCTTTCGAAAAAGACGTATTTAAACCATCGATTACTTCATGATTAATCGCATTTGCCTTGCCATTATTGATCGTGATTAATGCAAAGTTCTCTTCGGATTGATAAGTGACCAATTGATTGTCCATGGTTTAAATTAATTTAATGAGATACATACCTCCTATAACTGCTAAAATTCCGAATGCAAAACTTCCAATGGAATATAGCGCAAAGGAAGAAAGATCCCCTGATTTTAAAAATTCTTGATTTTCGTAAGCGAAAGTTGAAAAGGTGGTAAAGCCACCACAAAAGCCTGTTGCTAAAAACAATGTTTGTTCTTGAGTCAAACCATCATTCTTAGCCGCATACCCTAAAATAATTCCAATGAGAAGACTTCCAATTACATTGGCAAAAAAGGTTCCGTAAGGAAAATCAACATTCGGATTATTCAACCATTTGCCAACTAAGTATCGCAGCATACTGCCGATACCTCCTCCCAAAAAAACAAAAACTAATTGTTTCAAAAGTTCACTTTTAGATTATAACTTCAAATCGTTTACATCTCTCCATGACTTCTTATCGACCACTGTTCCGCGCTCAAACGTCATCACTCCAGGATTCGAACGAATCATGGTCTTCAATGTAGTTTCATCACAGAATAAGAAATCGAAAGGTAAACTGTATTCTTTTTTCAGTTGTTGCAAGTCTTCATCAAAAGATGCTGAAACACCATACACGGTATATCCTTTTTGCTTCGCTTTTCTTGCAGCTTCTTTCACATTAGGAATTCCTTTGAGATTTGATTTATCCAAACTGTAAACGACAATAAGCATCAGCTTCTCTTTACGCAGTAATAATGGTGCCAAATCATTCTGACTATCTTCAAGCATGAAATCGTGTACTTTAGGCAAGGTTCCATCTTCTGGATATTTCATCCCTTCCTCAATATTTTCTCCAATAGCATACGGTCTAAAATCGATAATAGGCAAATGATTCAAAACATGGTAAACGATACCTCCCGATAGAAAGAAAGCCAAAAAAGTAATCTTCTTAGCAAAGCTTTTCGAATCAATAGTGTTGATATCGTTAATTCTAAAATTCAAAATTAAAATCGCAATGGTCAAAATAACATCTTTATAGAAGCTTTGCCATGGAGTTAATTTGATGGCGTCTCCAAAACATCCGCAGTCAGTAACTTTATTGTAATATGCCGAATACCAGGTAAGGAATGAGAAAAATATAATGGTAACTAATAATGAGCGTACTGTAAATTTCGATTTCCATCCCACTAGAAGTGCTGCTCCCAGAGTGATTTCAACAACAATCAGAATAATGGCAAACGGAAGTGCGTATGGTATTAAAAATTCCAAATCCAAAACACTTGCCGAGAAATATTCTTCGAATTTGTATTGAGAACCTATTGGATCAACAACCTTTACAGCCCCAGAAAAAATGAACAGTGCTCCAACTAAAATCCGAAAAATTTGTACAATGAATTTCATTTAAATTTGTTTTAAGTGCCCTAATAAACAACGTAGAAGCCACTATTATGGAAGTAAAACACACACCTACATACAATCTCAAATATGGCTTCTCTCATGATTACCCTAAATGAATCATGGCAAAAACCGCATAATTAATCATATCCTGATAATTGGCATCAATTCCTTCGGAAACTTCAGTTTTACCTTCGTTATTTTCGATAGACTTCACCCGTAATAACTTTTGAAGAATTAAATCCGTAAGGCTCGAAACTCGCATATCTCTCCAAGCCTCGCCATAGTCATGATTTTTATCCATCATTAACTGCTTGGTAATTCCAATATGTTTATCGTATAATTCTATGGCTTCTGTATCCATTAAATCTGGTTGTTCAACTATACCCAAATCAATCTGAATAAGCGCCATAATGCAATAATTGATGATTCCTATAAATTCAGATTTTTCGCCCTCATCAACTTTTCGAACCTCATTTTCTTGAAGTTGTCGGATACGCTGAGCTTTGATAAAAATCTGGTCGGTCAAAGAAGGAAGTCTTAAAATTCTCCAGGCGCAACCGTAATCGTTCATCTTCTTTTTAAATAGAGATCTGCATGTTTCAATTATCTGGTCGTATTGCGTAGAAGTGTCTTGCATCGTCATCAAAGAATTTCTCAAATGTAGTAAAAGTTCATAGCTTTTCTTTTATTTTTACGTTGATTTTTACTTCAACAATTTGAAAAATATTATTGTTTTTTGTGGATCAAGCGCTGGGCATTCGAACAAGTACAAAAACCTTGCTATCGAACTTGGAAATTATTTAGTTGACCATGGCTACCGTATGGTATTTGGAGGTGGAAAGGTGGGTCTCATGGGTATAACGGCAGACACGATGTTGGCCAAAGGCGGACACGTAATTGGCGTAATTCCAAAATTATTAGAACAGCGCGAAGTCGTTCATCGAGGGGTATCTGAATTGTACATTTCGAAAACGATGGCAGAACGCAAAATAAAGATGAGCGATACTGGTGATGCTTACATAGCCATGCCTGGTGGCTACGGAACGCTCGACGAA
>JALQZD010000299.1 GCA_023258495.1 Polaribacter sp. | reverse complement strand
ATGGTTATAGCGATTATTGGTACGATTATCAATATCGTTTTAGATGTTGTATTGATTTACGGAATCGAAGGATATATACCGGCGATGCATATTAAAGGCGCGGCTTATGCGAGCGTTATTGCTCAGGCCTCAATGGCTTTCATTTCAATTGTATTACTGCTTCGAAAAACCTTTATCAATCTTCGAATTCGTTTTCCGTTTCATCCAGAAATTAAACGCCTACTTGGGATGGTTGGTAATTTATTCATTCGAACAATCGCTCTTAATATAGCCTTGTATTTGGCGACGGCTTATGCCACTTCCTATGGGAAAGAATATATCGCGGCCTATACCATTACTATAAACCTTTGGTTGCTCGCCGCCTTTATGATTGATGGTTTTGCTAGTGCTGGAAATATTTTAAGCGGAAAGCTATTGGGCGCAAAGCAATACGGTCTGCTTATTAAATTGAGTAATCGATTACTGGTCTATGGATTGGTTACAGGTCTCATTATGGCGGGAGTCGGATTTTTATTTTACAATTTTATTGGGGGCGTATTTACCAAAGAAACTCAGGTCCTAAATGAATTTTACACCGTTTTTTGGTTCGTATTGTTATCGCTTCCAGTAAGCGCGATCACATTTATTTTTGATGGTATGTTTAAGGGAATGGGTAAAATGAAATACCTTCGAAACGTACTTATTTTATCTACCGGATTTGTATTTCTCCCAAGTCTGCTGATTTTTGATTATTTGGATTTAAAACTATATGCCATTTGGTTGGCATTTACATTTTGGATTATCGCCCGTGGAGCACCTCTTATTTTTAATTTTCGCAAGACTTTTATTCCGTTGGCGACTGCTAATAATTAAATTTGGCGGCACTTTATTTTAAGGGGTATTTAGTATCTTAGTTTAAAATTCGCAAATCATGAATCGTAACGTTTTCCTTTTGATTTTCAGTATTATGCTTATGACTGCATGTAAAAAAAAATCAATGGATGAATTCGATATGGTCAACAAATGGCAAACCACGTATCTTAAAGTTGAAATGCCAACAGCTAACAAATCAGATTCCTTGAAAGTTGTTGAAGATCGATTTGATCATAATCCAGAACGGATTGCCCAATCTCAGTATTTTATGGATGGCACGTTTTCTGCATGGTTTTTGACGAAAGAAGGCAAGCAAGTCGATAGAACCACAGGAAAATGGAGTATGAAAAAGGATTCATTAATTGTTGATTTTATCTACGGATGGAAAACTGTGACAGTAGGGTACAAAATAATTCCGATAGAAAACGGTTTTAAAGGTATTAGCAAATATGACTGGGACAATGATGGTGAATATGACGATTTGCTCACGATGGAAACTAAAATGATAAAGAATTAGAGTTGTTTAAAATCAAGCATATTTCGTTGCGAAATAGGATATTCTTATCGATGATCCTATTGGTGCTCCTGGCGTCCATTTTGATTTTGGTGGTAACGATTTATCAGTATGATGAACAAACCCGAGATTACAATATCCAACGGTTCGAACGTAAAGAAACCATCACCAAAGAGACCATTGAACTTGAGCTAAAAAACAAGACCTCTTATCCGGTTAACACAGAAAACTTACCAAAGATATTTCAAGATCGAATCTACGAGATTTCATCAATCAATAAATTGAATATTACCCTATTTGATTTAAAGGGGAACTTACTGAAGAGCTCCATTGGAAATGTGTTCGAAAAGAGTGAAATTGAACCCTTACCATCCGAAGTGATTACTGAGCTAGCTAAAAATTCGAACCATAGAATTTTAAAGAATGATCAGAAGAACGGGATAAGTTATCAAACTTCTTACACCTATATTAATGACCCTAAATTCAAACGAATTGGAATTTTAGAAATTCAGTTTACGCAGGATAATTCAGAGAATGAATATGAATTGAAAGAGTTTATTACCCGATTATCTCTGGTGTATTTGCTGATGTTTTTTGTGGCAATTGCCTTGGCGTATTTCTTATCTAGCTATATCACGAGATCGATTAAAACGATCTCCGATAAAATGAAACAGACGCGATTGAACAAAAGAAATGAAAAAATCATTCTAGACAGTCCGAGTTCCGAAATTGAGGCGTTGGTTGACGCCTATAATGATATGATTGATCAATTGCAGGAAAGTGCTGTAAAACTGGCTAAAAGTGAGCGTGAGAATGCGTGGAGAGAAATGGCAAAGCAGGTAGCGCACGAAATTAAGAATCCACTTACCCCAATGCGATTGACGGTTCAAAGTTTTCAAAGAAAGTTTGATCCAACCGATCAAAACGCGAAGGATAAGCTATCGGATTACAGCCAAACTTTAATTCAGCAAATTGACGTTATGAGTTCAATAGCCTCTGCATTTTCGGATTTTGCTAAAATGCCCCAGGTGAAGAAAGAGCGAATTAATGTGGTAGATGTATTAAAACTGGCCTTGGAGATTTTTAGCGAAAAGTATATTAACTATCAATGTAAAGAAGAGGAAATCTTTGCTAATTTAGATAAAACCCAACTCATCAGAATTGTAACCAATCTGGTTAAGAATGCCATTCAGGCTTGTAAAACTGAAGAAGATCCATTGATTAATGTTGACTTATTTTCTGAAAAGGAACAGTTTAAAATCGTTGTTTCAGATAACGGAATCGGAATTGAAGATTCGCTCAAAGACCTTGTTTTTGAACCAAAATTCACTACGAAATCGAGCGGAATGGGGCTTGGATTACCTATGATTAAGAACATCATAGAGGCTTATCAGGGGAGTATTTCTTTCACTTCGAAAAAAGATACAGGTACAATTTTTACAGTAATTTTGCCTAAAGAATAATGATCAACAAATCAATTTTATGAATTTCGATAATATCACACTAGAAAAGGCAAATGGTATTGGATATGTAACCATTAACCGTCCGAAAAAGTTAAATGCGTTAAATAAAGCGACCATTGAAGAATTACATGCGGCTTTTTTAGCGTTGGAAGAGGATAATGAGGTGAGAGTTGTCATCTTAACAGGTTCTGGTGAAAAAGCTTTTGTGGCTGGCGCAGATATTTCAGAATTCGCCCATTTTTCTCCAGATCAGGGAGGTAAATTGGCAAGAAAGGGTCAGGAAATGGTTTTTGATTTAATCGAAAATTTATCTAAACCTGTGATTGCTGCGATTAATGGGTATGCGCTTGGAGGTGGATTAGAACTGGCAATGTCTTGTCATTTTAGAATTGCATCAACAGAAGCAAAAATGGGACTTCCAGAAGTATCTTTAGGCGTTATTCCGGGGTATGGAGGCACGCAACGTTTACCATTATTGATTGGAAAAGGTCGCGCCTTAGAACTAATTACCACCGCAGCTATGATTTCTGCGGATGATGCTAAGGCTTACGGATTGGTAAATCACGTCACTACTCCAGAAGAATTGATTCCGCTGGCCGAAAAAATAGCAGCCAAAGTTATGCGAAACTCACCAAATGCAGTCGCTGCAGCAATAAGAGCTGTGAATGATGCTTCTAAAACAGGGGTGAATGGTTTTGATACTGAAATTAAAGAATTCGGAAATTGTTTTGGCACCGATGAATTTATTGAGGGTACTACGGCGTTCTTAGAAAAGAGAAAACCAAATTTTTGATATTAAAAAAGGGAGCTGATTAATCAACCCCCCTTTTTTCAACTCAATTATAAATTAAACTTTAAATACTTTTCTTACCTAAGCGTTTGGGCTCTGTTAAAAAGTAGCCTAAAACAGCCAGCTGAAAAATGTACAGTAAACCGAAGACTGACATTACAGCAATGAATAAAATTCCTTCTTTATTAATCATAATAAATAAATTTATTGCAAAAATACAGCGCATAATTGCCTTTTTCTATATCCAGTTATCAAATTTATTTACTAAATTATCTTTTTTATCTATGTTAAGTAAGTGTAAAGTTAATATAGTATATAAATGGGTTAACTTACCAACGAATATGATGCTTTTGTATTGTACATTTGAGAGGAGACAAAAAAAATGCTGAAAAAACCAACTTTAGAAAAAATCAATCCAGATTTTGGAAGTTCCTTGCTTGTTCGCAAACACACTTCTTTTCTTCCTAATTCAGAGCCATTATGGCATCATCATCCGGAGATTGAGTTGGTTTATGTTGATAAAGGAAGAGGGAAGCGCCAAATAGGGAATCACGTAAGTTATTTTACGAATAGCCAATTAGTATTAATTGGTTCTAACTTACCCCATGTTGGTTTTGTGGATAGATTAACGACCTCTGGGTCTGAAACTTTGGTTCAGTTTTTACCTGATTTTTTAGGAAAAAAGTTTTTTACAATACCCGAGACTCAAAAAATAGAGGCACTTTTCGAGCGTGCTAAAAAAGGAATTCGATTCAATTTGGGAATTAAAAAGCAACTAGGTCCAAAAATTCAAAAGTTAGTCGAGCTGGAAGGATTTGAAAAAATGATTTCCTTATTAGAGGTTTTGAATGAACTTGCCCTTACGGATGATTATACCTTGCTGAATGTAAATGGATTAGCTATTGAGACAGAATCCAGGAGTAGAGATCGAATTGAGAAAATTTACCGTTATATCAATACCAATTTTAGTGAACCCATTAGTTTAGAGGAAATTTCGAATCACGTAAGCATGACTGTTCCTGCTTTCTGTCGATTTTTTAAGAAAGCTACAGGTAAAACCTTTACCAAAGTGGTAAATGAATATCGAATTGTTCACGCAACCAAATTGCTGACAGAGAGCTCGAAGAGTATTTCTGAAATTAGCTATGAATGTGGATTTAACAATTTCTCACACTTTAATAAATCTTTCCAGCAGTTTGTTGGGAAAAGTGCCTCACAGTACAAAAATGAAATAAGAAATATCATCCAATAAGATGGAAGAAAAAATTGAAAAAGCGTTAGAGTATTATCGATTTCAAAGGAATAAAATCACCAAGTTAGTGAATACTAGTATAGATTTGTCTACAGAAGAAATTATCGAATACGGTGACGAATTGGCCATTTTAGAAAACAAAATAACGGCTCTAGAAGTGGCTAAAGAAAACTAGGCCTCACCGCTCCATTCGGCATAAAACTGTTTTAAATAGCTTTCCATAAAAGTGTGGCGCTCCTTAGCTATTTGTTTCCCTGTTTTGGTGTTCATTTCATCTTTTAAGAGCAATAACTTTTCGTAAAAGTGATTGATGGTTGGCCCATTCGATTTTTTGTACTCCTCTTTGGTCATATTGAGTTTTGGGGCAATTTCCGGATCGTATAACTTCCGATTTTTAAATCCCCCGTAATTAAAACATCGCGCAATTCCGATAGCTCCGATGGCATCTAGGCGATCGGCATCCTGAACAACTTGAAATTCGATAGATCTTTCCTGAGCTTTCTCACCAATACTATTCTTGAAAGACATTTCGGAAATAATCGTTGTAACTCGGTGGATAATCACCTCATCCACATTCATCTTGAATAAAAACTCAGTTGCTTTTTTAGGACCGATGCTTTCATCACCATTATGAAACTTAGCATCTGCAATGTCGTGAAGCAAAGCGGCCAAACTTACAATGAACTCATCAACCATTTCGTTTTTTGATAGTAAAAGAGCATTCTTGTAAACACGCTCAATATGAAACCAGTCGTGGCCTCCTTCGGCAGCCGCAAGCTCATTTTTTACAAATGCAATGGTCTCTGTTATCAGTTCAGAATTTGTCATAGGAAAAAAAAATCCACTTATTAAAGTGGATTTAAAGGTACAATTTGTTTGATTAACAATACTCTTCGAAGGCCTCAACTAA
>JALQZD010000165.1 GCA_023258495.1 Polaribacter sp. | reverse complement strand
CAAAAGATTTTGTAAGAAAAATTAAATTTGATTTGATTTTAATTTCCTGTTTTCTAGGACTTTTTATCATTGACCATTTTTGCATTGTGCAAAGCGCATTTTCGCAAAAATCTCTTAGGTAGCAGGCTTGTATTCCTTTTTATCAATGACCATTTTTGCGATAATCTCCTTCAGGATTTCACTGGTGCCTCCACCAATAGGACCCAATCTACTGTCGCGAAGCAATCGAGCCATAGGATATTCTTCCATGTAGCCATAGCCGCCTAACATCTGTAAAGCATCATAAATAACCTGATCGGCAATTTTCGTCGATAGAAGCTTAGACATACTCGCCTCTTTTACCACATAATCTCCTCGATCTAATCGTTTTGTGATCGAATAATTAAACTCTTTACACATTTCAACTTCAGAAGCCATTTCTGCTATTTTATGCCGTAACGCCTGAAACTTATTTATGGTTTTTCCAAAAGCTTCTCTTTCTGACATATACTGTAAGGCATAATCCACTGCGTACTCCGCTCTGGCATGGGCATTGATTCCCATAATCAATCGCTCCGAAGCAAAGTGCTGCATAATGTAAGGAAATCCCTTTCCTTCTTCACCCAACAAATTAACTGACGGAATTTTCACGTTGTCGAAAGCAATTTCTCCGGTATCAGATGCACGCCATCCTAACTTATCTAGTTTGGTTGCGCTAATTCCAGGAGTTTCTCTATCTACCACAAAAATACTCATCCCCGCATGTTTCTCTTCTGGATTAGTTTTTGCAGCAACAATTAAATAATCGGAATACACACCATTAGTGATAAATGTTTTTGATCCATTTAAAACATAGTGATCTCCGTTTTTAATTGCGGTGGACCGCATACCTGCCACGTCAGAACCACCAAAGGGCTCAGTGATACATAAACATCCAATTTTCTTTCCTTCGATACTAGGAATTAAATATTCTTGTTTGATTCTTTCATCTCCTTCTTCATTTAAGTGCGTCATCGCTAAATAGACATGCGCCCATATGGCAGCGGCAAATCCACCCGAATTGATTTTCTGTAATTCCTCAAGGAAGATTACCGTATAGAACATATCTAAATCTAATCCGCCATAAGCTTCAGGATAACTAATTCCAAAATATCCCATTTCACCAAACTTCTCCCAAATAAATCGGTCGATACTTCCATTCTTTTCCCACTTCTCTATATGTGGGACAACTTCTTTCTGCAAAAATTCTCTGAAACTCTTACGAAACGCATCATGCTCCTCAGTGAAGTACATACTGTTCATACCTAATATAAGTCGTTTGTTTAATCAGCTAACAAATATAAGACTATTCTATCATATTTATTTTTTGGAAAACTATCAATACGTTGTAATTCTGTTAAATTTTGAAACTCAGCAAACTGATCACGATATTCAAAAATTCTCTTACATAGTTGATAATCGATATAGGGGATTTTCAAAACGTCTTTAAAACTTGCGGTATTGATATTAATCTTTTCAATTGTTGGCTTTTCGATAATGCGAAAAGAATTCCAAATTCGACGGATTACCGCAGCATCCAATCCCCAAACCTCATCGAGTTGATCTTTAAATGTAAATCCTTGAATTCGATTACGGTATTTTATAATGCGAGCAGAAAGCTTCTCACCTATCCCATTGATTAATTTCAAATCAGATTGCGTGGCTTTGTTAATATCCCTTGTCGAAGTATTCAAGACACGATTTTCCGAAATCTTAAATGTTTCTTCTTTTTGCTGACTAGCATTTGATTTCCATTTTGGAAATTTAAAATATGGAGAAATCGTTTGAAGTAGACGATCTGAAACACGAGTTACTTTCTGAAATTCTTGAACTGAATTCACAAACTTTCCCTGATCTCTATACTTATGTAATCGATCTATTTCTTCAATAGACATCCCAAGCTGATACCCCTTAAAATCTGAAACGTAATTCGGATTGAATGGAAAAATTTTCTTTTTCGATGGATTCGACTTTAGTATTCTAAGACTATCAATTTGCCTTTGATAAATGGATAATTGTTTAGTTGGAATCACTTCAGTGGACCGTTGATGATGGAGATACCCGCTTATAATTTGTAACAGTCCAATAAACAGGAGTAAAATAAAAACCCCATTTCGCTGACTCTTTGAGTACCAGAAATGGGGTGAAATTCTTTTCATTTATTTTCTTTTTCTTAGCAACCGATATGTGAACTGAACTGAGTGTTGTAATTAACTCGCGTTCGATTTTATAGCATCTAAATAACGTCTTAATTGTTTCTTTACTACTGGGAATAAAAAGTACAACCCAACCATGTTTGGGAATACCATCGCGAAAATCATCGCATCTGAAAATGCCCAGATTGATTTCATACTTGCCGCAGCTCCAATCACAACAAAAATTAAGAACAAGATTTTGTAGGTTAAATCAGCAGCTTTACCTCTTCCGAATAAAAACTTCCAGGATTGTAATCCGTAATAAGACCAAGAAATCATAGTAGAAACTGCGAATAATACAACAGCAACAGTTAAAAATACATCAGAATAAGGAATGTATTGTGCGAAAGCTTTAGACGTAATTCCGGCACCTTCATAAGGAATTCCATCTATTAAAACAGCTCCAGATCCATCACCACCATATTGGAAGTATCCACCAAAGTTGAAAATGATAATTACTAAAGCAGTCATTGTACAAATTAATACCGTATCAATAAATGGCTCTAATAATGCAACCAA
>JALQZD010000212.1 GCA_023258495.1 Polaribacter sp. | reverse complement strand
CAACCGTCCCTTCGCAGCCACACACATGCTTTTTGCCCCAACCTTCAAATTGAAAATTCACATCTATTAAAAGTCATTTCAAACCTTATTTTGTCAGCCTAAATTAGAAAAAATCCGAACACAAAATGCTGACAACTATTTTTGCATTGCAATAGATGATAATAATTGTACAACTTAATTCAGAAGAAATGATTTTAAAAATTTCAAGAATACTAATTCTCGGGTTAGCTTACCTGATTTCGGTTAATGCAAATGCGCAAAACAGTTTTGTATTAAGCGGTATCGTAAAGGATGCAAATACAGGTGAAGCGCTACCTGGTGTTTCAATCTTTGAAGAAAGCACTAAAATTGGTACAACAACAAACGTAAATGGATTTTATTCTTTAAAACTTAAAAAAGGGGAACACCAGCTGACTTTTAGTTTTATAGGGTATGAAAAATCTATCAAAACAGTAAATATTGAAAAGGATTTTAAATTGAATATTGTGTTGACTCCTTCAGAAATTCAGTTAGAAAATGTGGATGTAAGTGCTGAAAAACCAGACGAAAATGTCACTTCAACTGAAATGAGTAACGAAAAACTCGATATTCAACAAATTAAAAAAATTCCCATAGTAATGGGTGAAACAGACATATTTAAAACCATTCAAATGCTTCCTGGAATCAACAGTGTTGCTGAAGGGCGAGCGGGTTTTATTGTAAGAGGTGGAGGATTGGACCAAAACCTGATTTTAATGGATGATATGCCGCTTTATTACGCCTCGCATCAAAGAGGTTTATATTCTGTTTTTAATGCCGCTGCTGTGAGTGAAATGACCGTTTATAAAGGCGGTGTTCCTGCCCGGTATGGAGGCAGAAGTTCATCTGTTTTGGATGTTAGAATGACTGATGGAAATTTTGAAAATTACGGTGGTGAAATCAGTCTTGGCCTTATCACATCAAAATTTTCAATAGAAGCACCCTTAATTAAAAACAAACTTTCCGTATTTGTTGCAGGAAGAAGCACCCGTTGGGGATTTGGGTATTGGTCGGACAGAATAGATGGAAACAACACTGGAATTGGTAAAGGAGGAACTGGAAAAGGAAGTGCCGGAAAAGGGGGAGCCGCAGGCGGATTGACTTTTTTTCAACCTGAAGAAAGATGGTATGACTACAATGCCAAAATAATCTGGAAAATGAACGACAAAAACCGGCTGACTTTTTCTGGCTATTATGGCAAAGATTTTGGCATCACAGCAGCTGGGCTTACCAATTGGGGGAATCAGGCCGGTCATTTAAAATGGACTCATACCTTTAATAACAGATTTTATTCAAGTACCTCTTTAATAGCTAGTCGTTACAATACTTTTGGCGATGGTGGGCAATATCAATTTTTTTCAGGAATAGGAACCTATAGTTTTAAGCAAAATTTTACGTATTTTTCACCTAATAATGCCAAATGGAGATTCGGACTTCATAGCGAGTATCAGGATTTTAATCATGGCAATTTAGTGGATGTTACGCAAGATGATGGTGCCAAATTTATGCCTCCTATGCAAGGCCTGGAAAGTGCGCTCTTTTCTGAATACGAAAAAACCTTCAATAAAAAATTTGCTGTTCATTTAGGAATAAGGTTGTCTATGTATAATCGCCTAAGTCCTGGTCAAACTACCGTTTTTGACGAAGAATCAAACGAAGAAATAAGTAGTACAGAATATTCTGGTTATACGGATATAATGGCAACCTACATCAATCCCGAACCAAGGGCTTCTCTCACTTACCTAATTAACAAAAAGAACTCGATTAAAGCTTCCTACAACAGAAATGCCCAATATTTAAGATTAATGACGCTTGGCTCAGACATTACCTGGTACGACATCTGGATGCCGTCAACAGAAAATGTTACACCCATGGTGGCAGACCAAGTTGCAATGGGATATTTCAGAAACTTTTTTAATAATAAAATTGAATTATCAACTGAAGTATATTACAAATATCAAAATGGTGTTTCCGATTTTGAAGATGGTTTGCACAATTATCTGGTTGATAATCTTGAAGCCTATGTTGCACAAGGAATTGGAAGATCGTATGGATTCGAGATTTCCATTGAAAAACCAAAAGGTGATTTTACCGGAAGAATAAGTTACAATCTGGGCGAATCCTTGTGGGAAATTGATGCAATAAATCAAGGTCGCCCATACCACAATATGTTTGATATTACACACAGTTTAAATTCACAATTCAGCTATAACCCATCAAAAGTGAAAATACTAAAGGATTTTACTTTTTCGCTAAATTTTGTTTACTACACAGGTCGCCCGGTAACTTTGCCTGAGAGCTACTATTTCATTGGTAATGTTGCCATGCCTTATTGGGAAGCTAGGAATCAATATCGTCTGCCTAATTATCATCGAATGGATTTAGGTATTAAATATGAGCCAGAATCACTTTCATTTAAAACCAAAAACAACCGAAAAATACAACCAAGTTTGGATATTTCACTTTACAATATTTACAATAGAAGAAATATTTTTACGATAGATATGGTCAATAACGGAGCGGGAAAAGAAGGAGCTAATCCAGCAACTGTTTTTTCTGCCCAAGGCAGAAGTACCTTTGGTTTTGTTCCAAGTTTTCAGTTTAATTTAAAATTTTAGGTCATGAAGAAAATAGTAGTAGGAATAACAATCTTTTGCGTAATCAGTTCTTGTAGAAAAGGGTTGCAGGAAGAATTAATTCCAATAGATATAAACGTAAATAACATTGAAACCATAACTGTAATTGATGCCAAAATTGAGATGGACAGCACCGCCTGGGTGCAAATATCCTATTCTGAGGATATTGATGC
>JALQZD010000087.1 GCA_023258495.1 Polaribacter sp. | reverse complement strand
AAATGATTGGAAAAAATGTAGAAGTTTTTTCTGATAAAGATCATTCCTTTTTAACTAAAACTTCTTTTGGACCCGGTTTTCCGATTTCAATGTCTTGAATTTCTAAAACTTCTGGTCCACCAAATTTTTTAAAAGTTACTGCTTTCATAAATTATTTTACAAAAGTACCATTATGATAATCTTGTACAGCTTGCAAGATTTCTGCTTTAGTATTCATTACAAGAATTGTAATTGATAGCTTCGTGAATAAGGGGGTTAACTTAACTTTCAATACTAAAATTTCTGAAGGTTGGTTCCAAAACATCAGTGTTGAGTTCTTAAAGAAAAGAAAGATTGCTTATGTAATCTCTGGTGCGATTATCGTATTCGGAATCATCTCTATTGGAACTTTAGGATTAAAGCAAGGTGTTGACTTTAAAGGAGGTCGATCCTTCACTGTTCGTTTCGACAAAACCATGAATGCAACTGAAGTTGCTGCAACATTAAAGAATGTTTTCGAAACAGCTCCAGAAGTAAAAACCTATGGAACTGATAATCAATTAAAGATTACTACAGTTTATAGAATCGAAGAAACTGGCCAAGAAGTAGACGAGGAAGTACAAGCTACTTTATACAATGGATTAAAACCATATATCGGTGATACCTCTTATGAAGACTTTAAACCAGGTTTCGAAAAAGCTCCTAATTCAAACGGAATTATGAGTTACCGTAAGGTAGACCCAACGATTGCCGATGATATCAAAACATCAGCTTTATATGCGGTATTCGGATCATTATTAATTGTATTCTTATATATCTTATTACGATTTAGAAAAGTATCATTCAGTATCGGTGCGGTTGTAGCGGTATTCCACGATGTGTTAATCGTATTAGGTGTATTCTCAATTTTCTACAAAGTAATGCCATTCGATATGGAAATCGGACAGTCATTCATTGCGGCAATTCTAACCGTCGTGGGTTACTCCTTGAATGATACGGTGGTCATCTTCGATAGAATTAGAGAATTTGCTGGTATCCATACAGGATGGAAATACAAAGATGTTGTAGACAGCGCCTTAAGTTCAACTTTAGGTAGAACCATCAATACCTCATTAACGACATTATTAGTAATGTTAGCGATCTTTTTATTCGGAGGTGATTCGATCAAAGGATTTATGTTCGCCTTAATCGTGGGTGTAGCAGTGGGTACCTATTCATCACTATTCGTGGCTACTCCAATCATGTACGATACCACTAAAAAATCAGTAAAAGGCAAAAAATAAATTTTACAAAAAGCTATATAAACCGTTTTTAACAGTAAAGAAATATCGTTAAAAACGGTTTTTTAATTTTACATATGAGCATTATTAAACTTCATGATTTGTATTTCAAACCTTATATCTCAGCTGAGGAGATACAATCTATTGTAAAGTTTTTAGCCAAAAAAGTAAAGCAGGATTTACCAGAAAATGAAATCCCAATTTTCGTCGGAATCTTAAATGGATGTTTTTTGTTTGCTGCGGATTTTATTCGTGAATACAATAGCGATTGTGAAGTGTCATTTGTGAAATTAGCTTCTTACCACGGAACAGAATCCACAGAGAAGATAACGCAACTCGTAGGGATTAACGAAGACCTTACCGGTCGTACAGTGATCATTTTAGAAGATATTATCGATACCGGAAATACGCTTCAGGAACTCTATTCCATTTTTAGAACCAAAAAACTAAAAGATTTAAAAGTAGTTTCGCTATTCTTTAAACCAGACGTTTATAAAAAAGAACTTCCAATTGCTTATATTGGGAAGAATATTGAAGACAAATTTGTTGTCGGATACGGACTTGATTATGACGGATTGGGAAGAAACTATGCTTCAGTATATCAACTAACAGAAAAACCGAAAATGAAAAATATCGTATTATTTGGCCCTCCAGGTGCAGGAAAAGGAACACAAGCAGCATTCTTAAAAGAGATGTACAATCTAGTGCACATCTCAACTGGTGATGTGTTTCGTTTTAACATCAAAAACGGTACAGAATTAGGAAAATTAGCGAAATCCTTTATTGATGCTGGTGATTTAGTTCCTGATGAAGTAACCATCAACATGTTAAAAGCAGAAGTTGAAAAAAGACCAGAAGCAAATGGCTTTATCTTCGACGGGTTCCCAAGAACCGAATCTCAGGCTCAGGCACTGGATACTTTTCTTGAAGAAAAAGGGGAAGCCATTAACGGGATGGTTGCTCTGGAAGTACCCGAAGACTTGTTGGTGGAGCGCTTGTTAAACAGAGGTAAAACTTCTGGACGCGCTGATGATCAGG
>JALQZD010000273.1 GCA_023258495.1 Polaribacter sp. | reverse complement strand
TACCGGAGTACCGATTACCATTTATTTCAGACAGAAGTAATAACTAGTTTAAATAGTAGGTGTATTTGAATCCTAGGATACTAAATTCATTTGGAATAATGTTTCTCGCACCATCCTCATAGCGGTGAAACACTCCGAATTTCCCTGTTTTTTCGATTTTATAACTAGTTCCCAATGTGAGTCGGATTTTACTATATCTAAAACCCTCACCCTTTTCTGCACGTTGGAATACCTCCGCCGAAAACTCAGGATCAATTGGCCAGTTTGCGATATCATAATCAAAGGATGTTTTAAAACGAATATTCTGAGTTGGAAGATCTCCATCCAATTCACTAATACCCAATTCATTTTTGTTCTGGTATCGCGCTCGCAGACGAATATCTAATTGATTTACTGCCACTTTGTACTTTAGATCAATATGGTATCGCAAATGATTCTCGTAGCCCTGTTTTTTTCCCTGATTGTCATTTTCAAAGATATATCGACCTCCGACTACAATATCAAAATCTTTCAACAATTCATATTGAGCCTCAAATTGAGTAAAATGCTCGTCGATGGTTTTAGCATCTTCTTTCATTCGCAAATGCCCTTCGAGCGATAACTTTATTTTCTTATTCAACTTATACGTCAATCCAATTGAATTCCAAACCAAAAAATCATTATTGGTATTTTGAGCCATTACTGATGTTGATGTGGCAAGAAAAATAAGACCTGCAAAAAAGGATGTGATTCGATTACCTTTCATAGCAAGAAAACATTACTCTCGACGATCATAATAGTGAATAATAACGGTTGCATAATCTCTGACGAAGTCGATATCTTCAATGGATATTTTGTTAATAGTAATCCCGGTTCTTTCCTCAAGATCTTGTTTGAGTTTATCATAATTCTCAGGTTTGATATTCTCAATATTCTCGTACAGTACTCTTTTAGTCACCTGAAATTTGATGTCATAAATTCGATCGATTAATGCTACTGAAGAAACGATGGCAGTATTGGCAAAAAACACCTCGGCAAGACTGAGTTTTTTATTGATAAGAGCATTCATTATCGAAACCCCTATAACAATAAATAGATAGGTCATTTCTTTCACCTGCACCGGTTCAGTTCGGTATCGAATTATACCAAAAATCGCAAATAGCCCAAGAGCCAGACCTATATCTAACGTGTATTTTTTTAAGGTAAAAGAGAGAAAGAATACAATAATACTGATCATGTAAAAGGTAAACAAATATTCTTTTTTTCCTAGGTTTTTTTTGTAATACCATTGAATAAGAATGGTAACAAAAACGATATTCAGAAAGAAGGTTAGACAAAGCTTGTAGAAATCTTTGTCGAACACAGGAATATTCATAAAATCCATAGAACTATATTAACTTATTTATTCTTAAAAACTTCTTTTTAAACAAGTTGTATTTTAATTTCGTATTCAGTTTGGCAGCGCCAATACAATATTTACTTACACTATATGGATTGTAATTGAAATTTTTCAATACCTGAACCACCAGTGATTTCCTATCAAATTTCGACTGCTTCACCTCAAAAATAGCAATATTATGCACATCTTTTTCTTTTTTATTAAAAGAATATGAGATCAAAATATCTACTGTGATGCGCTCTTTATCCTCTAGGTTTACCAAGGTCATTCTTTTGAAACGACTCCATAAACTCGGACTCAGTTTGTAATTTTTATTCGTAGTTTCTTCGATAAACTTCAATGACCTTTCTGATAACTCCGTCTCAAAATCATCAATTTGGATTCTTGATTTTTGAGTTTCTCCTTTTCCATTTTTCTGCTTGATCTCAAGGAATGTCAAATCAGAAACCTCGTATTTTCTTTGTCTGATTTTTGTTCTGTTGAATCGTCCATTATGGTGATCATTGTAAAACTTAAAATTGGGAGTGTCAAAATACAGAGATGTATAATCCATAATACGATTACCATCTATCTCTAATATACGATGCGTATCCTTTAGCCGATCCAAAATCCGATTCACATGAGTTAATCCTGTAACAAACTTGGTATCCTTTCTTTTCATTAAGGCTACGTCATTCATCTCATCAAGGCTGATACTATCAAAATCAGAAATAGTATCCTTAATATTTTTATATGCTGCCTCTTTGATAACGGCTAATTCAGATGCTTTAATTACCTCGAATTCCATTTAATTTTTTTCCTCCTAATTTTTAATGAATTTCACTATGGAGGATTTGTATTTAAATGTAAAGAAATTTAATCACTTTTCTAGAAAACATCCTTTGAGTCTCCGTATCTTGCAGTAACAAGCAAAAGGCACTATGTTAAC
>JALQZD010000263.1 GCA_023258495.1 Polaribacter sp. | reverse complement strand
AATATGAATATGCTTTCCCAGCATTTGGATTAAACTTACTTAGACGTTCTGTAAGATATGTTACTAGATCTGTCTGAAGGTCCTGAAATGATGAATCAATATAATCCGGCTTCATCTTGTTGATTAAATTTTCTGCCATTTTCATGAATGCCGGAAAAATGAATCTGCGATAAACACGTTCTTTTAACACAGGACGGTCTTCCAATTGATTGTATGCAACTATTGCTGCCTGCGTGATTGATGTAAAATAATTATTACTTTTCTTCCTCTTGCGTCCCATTGAATTCTTCGTTTAAATTGTCTATTACTTCTTTTAATAACTGAAACGTTGTTCCTGCTTCATCTTCTTTTTCAAATGCACCTAAACGATCAATTCGTTTCATGTTGCGATGTGCTTCATCAATCATTCGATACATGTATTCGGAAAGCTGTTCTACTTCATCCGTATAGTCCAATTGATCTGCTAATAACCCGGCTAATACATAAGCTCGATATATAAAATATCCAGCAACGCCTGCCAGTATAACACATAGTATTGCTAATATAATCATGATTAATCTTGGTTAAATGAGCTGAAAATATCAGAAATAGATTTACCAATATCCGGATTATTTTCTGCTAAGTTTTTAATTGCATTACTCTTAGTTTCCTTAGATTTAGGAGCAACTGCTTTTGGACTCTGATTGTTTCTCCATCTTTCAAATTCAATTTGAGCCGCCATGTGATCTCCGTGATGCAATAACACCGGTAAATTAGTTTTCAATTTAGCCTGTGCACTTCTTGCTACGAAATAAGGTTTATTTGCATCGTCATACATACCATCATGAATTTTTATAGCTTGATACTCAGTCCATGACATTTTAACATCATATTCCTGCAACAACCAAATAGAAAGATCTGGTACCATTGTGAAAGGAATGTTTTCATTGTGTTTATACATTCGACCCATGTTCTTGCGATGCCAATCCGATGTTTCTATCTGATACACCTCATTACCATCACCCGGAAATCCTACTTTACCTAGGTCATGATGCATTGCCGCAAACATCATTTCTTCTTGAGTATAACCAGACATATCCGAACCCATTTCCTGCCAAGCTTCATACAACTTGTTTGTGCAATCCATAACTCGTAACACGTGGTCTACATAACCTCCGGCAAATGCATTATGAAAATGTGCAATGCTTGATGCTGGCATCATTACCATGCGATCTTCTAAATCATCATACAACCGATTCAATTGTGTTGCACGTGTAGGAAATAAATTGTTGACCCGGGAACGATATTCTTCCCAGTTAGACTTTATTTTTTCTGCTTCTAACATAACTTTTTTTAATTATAATATAAGTAATTATTTTCGTTCTTCCAATCGGTTACCTTCTACAAGCTGATGCACACATTTAGAACATGTAACTTTAACCGAATTGATATCACAACGATTTACTTGGGTTCCGCAGTATTTACAATTTAAAGAATGAAATGAACCGCTACCCTTTTTCTGAAAACTCTTTTTTGCCATTTATTTATTTTTTACGTTTTGCTGATCTCCACACATTGTGTAATGAATGTGGTTTAAATGAAGCATCTTTTGGCTTCTCTGGCACCGGAATGGAAGATTCCTGAGTCGGGGCTTCAACCCTCTTGGCTTCACACTCCTCAGTTAATGAATCTTCCTCATCTTCTGCTACCGGCACAGAATCCTGATTGCTTTTAGTTTCTAATAATCGATTAGCAGATACTAATAATATTACTGCTAACGGATCAAACACTATAATGAATAACAATATAAACCAATTAACTACCATATCCATTGAAGCTCCAGTTATTCCAGAAACATATGTTAAT
>JALQZD010000253.1 GCA_023258495.1 Polaribacter sp. | reverse complement strand
TTGTTCTAAAATATCACCAACATAATAGGCTACAAGTGCTGCTATGACTCCTAATATAACAATGACATTACTTTCCAATCCAGCTCCAACAGATCCGGCCACAACCGCAAAGGTTGTAATGGTTCCATCAAAAGCACCATAGACCAATTCACCTAGTTATAGATAAATCTTTGAAGCAAAGCTGCTTTTTAAATTTTCCGCTGTAGTCATGAAGATTGATTGATGATCGAACCACTAAGTTCGATCTCTTAATTCTAATAATCAAGTTTTTAGTAGAAAATAATTGGAGGTAGGGTTACTGTTTGATTATTTTTTTTGATAAGGATGAGCCATCAGAAAATCGGGTAGTGATCACATACATCCCTTTTGATAGACTCGAGACATCAATACGGTTCTGATATCCCTTAATAGTCATCATTTTAGAGCCTAAGAGATTTGTGATTTCCATGGATTTAATTTCGTGAAATTCCTGACTTACAATTTTAATCTCATCGAATGCCGGATTCGGAAAAATAGAAATATCAATTGTTTTTGATAATTGATTCTCCGGGGTCGATAGTGCATCTAAGGCCTCGATTTTAAAGTAGTCAATTACCAAGGTGTGATTTCCAGTCCAGTTGAAATCTCCAGCCCAAGTGAGCTGCCGAAATCCGATGATTACTTCAGACATACCCATGGCTATATTAGTATCAAAAGATTCTTGTAAAACGCCGTCAATAAAGTAATCTACCTGGTCTTCTCGCCAGTCAATGGTTAGTGTATGAAATTCATCATCCATTAATGAGATGTTCTCATCATTTGCATTTTTAACCGGTTTGAATGTGCTGGAAATGGGTAAGAAGCTATAAATACTTGCATTACGCCACGTATTGAAACGTGCATCCGTCCATCCATTAGGAGGCGAAATATCATGATTCGGAATATCGGCATTGGCATCCTGGGCCACCAACTCTATATCGACCTCATTGAATTTTTCATCTTCTTCCTGATAGGTGAATAAAAATCCAACCAAACCACCATCTAAAACAGGACCTTTCATTCGAACTTCAATCCGATGATTTTCATCAATTTTTCCAAAAACTAAAGTTTGATACGGGAAGGATGCATCTGTATCATTATTGCTGTCAGCATCAACGGTGATATAGGCATATCCATCACCAGGGATAAAACTATTCCAGTCGGTTTGTGACGGATGAATATCATTAAAAAATTTCCAATAGGTATCTTGGGTGGGTCCGTTGGGTTGTCCTGATTCATCAAAATTTTCAATGTAGGACGTAAAGGTTTCTCCCGAGGAGCTAACATTTACCGTAACTTGAGCCGAATCTGCATCCCCATCGGCATCAGTAATCACATACGTAAAGGTATCAACTCCTTCAAAAGATTGAGTTGGTGTGTACGCAATAAAATCATCATCGTAAATAGTTGGCGTGCCATTATCATCGACCTTAATACTTGCGCCATTAGCACTTGCATTGTTTTTACTCCCATTGGTAAAGGTGAGTGCATGGTCTGTATTTGGGCCATCGTTTCCAAAATCATCATTACTGAGTACGGCGATTTCTACAACTGCTCCATTTCTGACTGCCGACGTAACATCGTCATTAGCAGTGGGTGTTTGTGCCCAAAAGGTTTGTGTTAAGAATACAAGAAGCCCAAAAAGAGAACTGTAATATTTCATTATTGTTGGGGGAACTAATACAAGAATTTGATGCTAAATTCGTTTATTTTAGTAAGTAAGTCAATAATCATATGTTAAAATATTTTCGATGTATTTTTGGAAAATATGTCTATTGATGATAATTTCTTTACTAAAAATTTCATTTCTCGGAATCAAAAAGTTGAACTTCCTTGGTTAGAATCAAGTGGGATCGAACTATACTTGAAGCGTGAAGATGAAATTCATCCTTCAGTTTCGGGAAATAAATTTCGAAAGTTAAAGTACAATTTACTTCAGGCAAAAAGGCTAGGAAACCCCATTCTTACTTTTGGTGGTGCCTATTCCAATCACATTCTAGCCAGTGCAGTGGGGGCTAATTTGATGGGCCTCCAATCTATTGGAATTATTCGAGGTGAGGAACTTGCTAAAGACCTTCAAAAAACGCTTCAGCAAAATAGTACCTTACGACAGGCCAAGGAGCACGGGATGCAATTCGAATTTGTCACTCGAGCGGCATATCGGGAAAAGGATACGGTTGACTTTATTGAAAATTTAAAACGGCAATTCGGTGATTTTTATTTGATTCCGGAAGGGGGTACAAATTCGCTGGCGATTAAAGGGAGTTCCGAAATTTTAACAGCTTCGGATGCCCAATTCGATTATATTTGTTGTTGTGTGGGTACAGGAGGAACCATTGCAGGTCTCATTCATAGGGCAGCCCCTCATCAAAAGGTTATTGGATATCCAGCTTTGAAAGGAGAATTTTTGAAGACGGATATTCAACAATGGATTAAAAATCGAACCAACTGGTCTTTGGTAGCCAATTATCATTTTGGAGGATATGCAAAATATAATCTTGATTTGATACGTTTTATCAATGATTTTAAACAGCAGACTAACATTCCTCTCGACCCCGTTTATACCGGAAAAATGATTTTTGGAATTCTTGATGGCATCAGCAATCATCAGTTTGAAAAAGGATCAAAAATAGTAGCCATCCATACGGGCGGATTACAAGGAATAAACGGATTTAATCAACGATTACAAAAAGAACAACAAGAAATACAATTGATATCATGAGGTTACGGTGGGTAGCTTATGGAATACTAGTACTTCTTTTCGCTAGTTGTGGTTCAACCAAAACCATTAAAAAGCAGAAAAAGAAAGGTGTGAAGGTAGTTGTAGAACCAAAGCCTATAAAACTTCCTTCGGTTCAGCAGAATAAACATATCAAGAGTCTTGAGAGAACAGGTCGACGTTTGAATCGAAATACCTTAAACTACATACGAAAATGGGCTCCTTTGGCGGTACGTGAAATGCATACCTATAAGATTCCGGCAAGTATCACACTAGCTCAGGGAATTTTAGAATCTGGGAGTGGTAAAAGCCAATTGGCTGCGAAGTCGAAGAATCATTTCGGAATAAAATGTCATACCGGTTGGAAAGGAGGGCGTGTCTATCACGATGATGATGCGCGGGGCGAATGTTTTCGAAAATATCAATTCGTAGAATCTTCTTATGAAGATCATTCGAAGTTCTTAACTCAGAGAAGACGGTATGCTTTTTTATTTTCTTATGGTTCAAAGAATTATAAAAAATGGGCAAAAGGATTGAAAAAAGCAGGGTATGCTACAGATCCGAAATATCCGAGAAAACTGATTAGTCTCATCGAAAATTATGAATTGTATAAGTTTGATGATGTTCGAAAAAAGGACTTAAAATATGTAGATGCCAAGCCTAAAAAACAAAAACCCAAGAAGGTAAAAGCATCTCGAAGGTATACCGTAAAACGAGGAGACACCTTGTACTCCATTTCAAGACGATTCGGAATGACTGTTAATGATTTAAAGCAAATCAACGGCCTCCGATCGAATACCATTTCAATAGGGCAGGAACTAAAGATCGACTAAAAAAAAAGAGCTCAATATTGAGCTCTTTGTTATGTTTTAGTTTCTTACGATAATTGGATCATCTACACCATCAGGATCATCTCTATACACACTTTTACTTCCGTAAATGTTTGTCGGTGAATAATTTCCTGTTAAGCGACGTCCTTTCGTTTGAAAATATCCTCCTAGTCGAACTCCGTCAGAAGTATAGCTTCCTAATAGAATTACACCTGCAGCATGTGGAGCCGCCATCGAAGTTCCTGAGAATGTATCATATCCTCCCGGTACGGTAGATAATACATCTACTCCCGGAGCAGCATAATCTACAGGACTACCATAATTTGAAGACCAATATATTACGTCTTGCTCTCCAATACCGGAGATGGTAAATACATTTGGATGATTTGTTCTTGCTGGCGAATAGAACGCACAATCATCGTAACTATTTCCAGCTGCGATGGTTACTCGTACCCCAGTAGCTCCTAAACCTGCTGTTGCATTATCAGTTGCACTATCAGTGAATCTAGATGATGGGCCTAAACTCATATTGGCAACATCTCCGGCATTACCAACGGCAGCTACATAGTCAAGCGCTTGAACGGTCCATGAGAACTGTCCACTACCATCATTGCCCAATACTTTAACTGAAACAACAGATGCACCAGCGGCAACCCCGACAACTCCGATACTGTTATCTACCGCTGCGATCGTCCCTGCAACGTGAGTTCCGTGACCGTTTCCGTCATTAGGATCATTATCACCAGTAAAAGAAATACTTCTGGCAACATCTACTACTAAATCTGGATGATCTAAATCGATACCAGAGTCAATAACCCATGCAGTTTTACCCGTACCGTCTGCAAATCCACCAACTCTAGCAATACCATAAGGTACTTGCTGAGAATTAGATCCGCCGCCGCCGTCGTCACCACCGCCACCGCCATTTCCAGGGCCTTTTCCTGGAGGTGGAGCTAGGGTAACCAAACGATCTTGTTCGATACTTTTTACTCTTTTGTCTTTTAATAATTCGGCAACTTCTTCGTCTGTTAAGTTCACCACAAATCCATCAAAAGCGAAGTTGAATACCGATTGAATCTTCTCAGTGTCGAATTTAAATCCATCAGCTCCTTTTGTCTTTGCTTTTAAATTTCTCAACGTACGATCAATATGATTGAGGTAATTTTGTCTCGAATTTGCCAAACCTTTGGAAAAGCTTGTAGGACTTGGAAGGACACCTTCCTTGAGGGTTACAATGTATTGCCCTTTAATTGGAACCGATTTCGTGTCGAAGGAATTATCTTTTTCAAAGACTAATTCTGCTGCGTTTACTTGAGGATCTACAAGGTTTTCATCAGTAGTAGTACACATACTGAAAGCCGCAATCAGTGCGATGACGGCAGCTTTTTTAAATAAAAATTTCATTATAAGTTAGGTTTTGGTTAATTTAAGCCTAATTTTAACAAAAAAATTGTACAAATCAAAGTTCTAATTCAGTTATTTAATTATTTGTAAATCATTTACATAAAGAATTTAGGACTGTTCTGATGAATACATTCATTACCAGGAGTAATTTTTAAGTTTTGCTTGGCGCTTTATGGCTTGAATCAGTACACTGTTTAGTTCGTCCTTTTTTGCCCCAGATTTTTGCTTTTCGTTCACAAACTTTCTTCTTTTTTTGTCGAGCTCTTTAATTTTAGCCTGAATTTCTTTTCGTTTTCTTGACTGCTTGCTAATTATTTTTTTCAACTCTTCAGTGGTTGTATCTTGAAGTACTTTCGGTAGCTTCGATTTGTCTACCTTTTCAATCGCAACGCTACCTTTATTTACAGCATCTACCAAATCCCAACTCGAATTATCATACAGACGAGTACTTTTGGTGATTGTGCGCTTAACAGCTACTGGGGCTTCTAATGTTTCGGCATTTAAGTCCTGTTTTTGCTGAGACGCGTATTTTTGATACCCTTTATTCCCGTAAAAAATATAGGTATCATTCAATTGTTTGTTCAAGATGAGAATTTCTGTGTCGTATGGAGTTACAATGTGAATGATTTTTTTGTTGTGATTAATGGTCATATAATCTCCACCTCCGATGTCTGCACCATGCTTCCACATGCCTGCCACTCCGGTCGAATAGGATCCGCAGTAAATCGTATTGATGACCACATCTTTTTCTTTGGCATCAGCAATAGCCTCTTCATAGTTAATTTTACCTTGGGTAAATGGTTCATTTCCGGCAATAAATAAAAGTCTTAAATCGTCTTTGTTTTTGCCCCAGGATAATTCTTGCAATGAAGTCTGAATGGCCGCACCACAGTATTCTTGTCCGCCATTGGTAGTTAATGAAAATAGCTGCTCAGAAATTTCATCCAAATCATTACTAAACTGAAGTACCTGTCGAATATATCCTTCTTCCATGGGTAGTGTAGAATTCCCATATTCATACAATGCGATTTCTAAATTTGGTTTTTGAATTCCATATTTAGCATAGGATAGTTCATTTACGATTTCCCACAATTGCGCTTTGGCCTGATTGATAAGCCCGTCCATACTATTGCTGGTGTCTAATAATAAGGCTACTTTGATGGTTTGTTTTTTCTTTTTTTCTTCAGGTGAATGGGCTGCGAATGCTATTGATGTTGATAATACAATAGCTAGAATTAGAATTTTTTTCATGATTTTTTAGTTTTACAAAGGGGATAAAACAATTATTAAGCCAAACTTGTAAACCCCATGTAAAGCCCCTATTTTTAAAGAAAATTTAGAGTATGCCGATCATCCTTCCCGTTCAAGATAAATATCCTGAAATTCCATCTGATTGTTTTGTAGCTGAAAATGCAACGATTGTTGGAGAAGTAACTATGGGTTCATCATGTAGTGTTTGGTTTAATGCTGTTATTCGAGGGGACGTCCACTATATTAAAATCGGAAACAAAGTGAATATTCAGGATGGAGCAGTGATTCACGCTACCTATCAAAAGTCACCAACCAACATCGGAAATAACGTTTCTATTGGACATAACGCCATTGTACATGGATGTACCATTCAAGACAATGTACTTATAGGAATGGGATCCATTATCATGGATGATTGTATAGTAGAAAGTAATTCTATAATTGCAGCAGGTGCCGTTGTTACTAAAAATACTAGAGTTGAGGCCGGAAGTATTTATGCAGGGGTGCCCGCAAAAAAAGTAAAGGATATTTCGGAGGAATTAATCTCTGGTGAGATTGATAGAATAGCCAATAACTACGTGAAGTATTCAAGTTGGTTCAAATAAGAAAGCCCGACTTTGGTATCCCAAAATCAGGCTTTACAATCAATCCAAATAAAATTTTATTCTTTTTCGTCAATCCAACGCTGCATCATTCGGCGTTTTCTTCCATTTTGCATGCGCTCTTTTAGTTGACCTTTCATTTCTTTTTTTCTTGCATGTGCCATTTTTTCAAATGTTTCAAATTGTTTCTTGTCCAAGATGTTCTTCATACGATTCTTAAGGGCAATTTGATGATCAAGACGCTTATTTAGCATGGCAAATACCTCATCTTTAGTTGGTCTT
>JALQZD010000135.1 GCA_023258495.1 Polaribacter sp. | reverse complement strand
AATTTCCTGGATAACCTTCTTCCATATCTTTACTCAAATAAGTCAAGATTAACGAAACTGAAGAATCTGTTAATCTTGTTTCTGCATTCCAAACTACTTTGTCAAAACCTTTCATCCCGCCATGGAGATGATTCTCTCCATTATTCACTGCAAGCGTATATTCTTTACCTTCAATACTGAACTTACCTTTGGCTATTCGATTTCCGAAGCGACCAATAATAGCTCCAAAATAGGGTGATTCTTTTTCATACTCTGATAATTCATTATATCCAAGTACTATATCTTCATAAACTCCATTTTTATCCTTAGCAGTCCAAGATGTAATAACCCCTCCATAATTAATTATACTGACCTGCATACCTTCTTGATTTGAAAGTGTGTATTCATGTACATCAATGCCATCAACGGTGGTACCATAAGGCGACTTCTCTATTGTAACTTTTGAGTGATCTGATGTGCAAGATGATGCAAATAATAATATAGCCATAAAAAGTAATGTTTCTCTTAATATACACATATTCATCAATTTTATAACTATTATTTTAAACTTGAGAAGGAGGATGCCGGCAATCCATGACTATTAAATAAAGTGCCTACAAACCAATTTTTCCATCCATATCTCACATGTAAAGGTTTTGGAACCTCTTTTGAAAAGACCCTGACACTATTCTTCAATTTGGTCGCATTAGCTTGATAAAATACTCCATCAGAACCAGCAACTTCAAATCCTCTTAAATCTCCTTTAGAAATTAGACCATTTTCAGCATAGTCAAAGAAAACCTCTATATGACTCTCATGGCTAATATGCTCTCTATACAATGGTCCGCTTGCAATAATATCCCGACCATATTCATTTTTTAATGCGTGTAATGAAAGTCTTTCACCTACATCTTTTTTGTTTTCTGGATGAATATCAAGCTCTTCACCAATATCCAATAAAACCGCCATCCCCGTCTTCTCAACTTGGTCAAGGGTTTTCCTTTGAGCTTCACGCAAACCTTGAGAATTCTGATGATCCTCATATATAAAAGGGGCGATTTGAGCAAAATAAAATGGCAGATTAGAGCCCCAGTCTGACCTCCAATCATCAATCAATCCTGATAGTAAATTTGTGTAGTCACTAAAATTATTAACGTTATCCTCACCCTGATACCAAATAAATCCTCTTATACCATATGGCATAATTGGTGAAAGCATACATTCATACATGGCAGAAAACTGATTCCGCATGGGAGTGAGACTTTTTAGAGAAATGTCTCTTCTGACTTTTAAAGGAAGATTAATTAATTCATCATAAGAATAATTGTGAATGACAAAATTCATCCCATTACTAATAAATCCATGATGTTTGAATTTAAATTTCTCAAAAGGTAAGACCATTGAATCCTGATCGTTATAAATTCTTACGGGACTATTAAATCCACCGCCACCACCTGGATCTGTTATTCTAAAAGCAACGGTGTTTCTCCCCTTTCTTAGGAGGCTTTTTGAGATAACGTATTTTCTCTCAAGATTCCATCCCAATGTATTTCCTATGAGTTTACCGTTGAAATACGTTTGATCCGCATCATCAATACCTCTTTCAACATGTAATATGTAATCTTTTGATACATCATTAACCTCTATTTCTGTTCTGAACCAAATCACAGCATCAGACAATAATGGATCTGTTTCCTTAAATACTGACTCAAACCTTCCTTTAGATTTTAAGCCTCCATAGTCGTATATACCTGGTGTCCAATATCCCCATGAATCATCATCAAAATCAGGATCTTTAAATGAAGTATCTTTTAAATCAAGATGTTCCCATTTTTGAAGAAACTGATCAGCTACCTCCTCTTTAGCAGGGATGCTCGGAACATTAAAACTACTGAACCCATACTTCTCATTTAAATCTTCGATTAAAGAATCATTTTGTTTTCTGATTTTATCTTGATATCCCAAAAAAGTATAATCTTCAGGTATAAATCCTTTAGTCTCGTCTAACCCATTTAGTTTTTTAGCGCTAATCCAAGACTCGATCCTCGTCCCACCCCAACTTGAATTAACAATTCCAATCGGAACCTTTATTTCATCATAAAGTTTTTTCGCGAAATAGTACGCAACTGCACTGAAGTCCCCAGTATTTTTTTGACTTGCGGATAACCATTTCGTATGTTTTAATGATTCATTAGTCAAATCGGGAGGAACAGTAAACATTCTAATAAATGAATTATCTGAATTTCTTATTTCCCTAGCTTGATTAATGACACAGCCCTCACACTGATTCATACTCCAAACCATATTCGATTGACCTGAGGCTAACCAAACTTCACCAATAAGTATATCACTTATTTCAATTTTTGAAATTCCATCGGTAACATCAATAGTATAACCGTTTAATGGTGCATTTTTATCAAATGACGGTGTTGGTAGATAAAGTATCCAATTACCCGAAGCATCTGCCTTGCCAAATACTTTCTCTCCCCAAGATGAAGTCAAGGTAATTTCCGTATTTGGAGCAGCAGTTCCCCAAATCGTGTTTGGTTGGTCCTGTTGTAGGACCATGTGATTGGAAAAAACTTGGGCAACACTGAACTCAATCTTAGTAGTATTACACCCACAAATTAGAATTAGTCCAAAAATAAAATTCAATACATTTTTTAACATTTTTAAATGTAATAAAATTTCTTAACTCTTTAATGTATTAGCTAATTCACTAAAAGAAGAAGTCATCATGCATCCTTGAATAATAGAAGGAACTATCTCAGACAAGAGGCCATTTTTGACCTCTTTTTTATTTGATTTCTATTGTAAAATTGTATTTTACATTTTCAAAGAATGGATTATTCATCTCAAAAATGTGGTTACAACTCTTACAACTGAAATTTTCTAATTTTTGAATACGGATGCAACCACCGGGTTTTTTTAAATTTGTCTTACATAGCATACTTATGAAACGATTGACTTTTTTCTCACTTTTGATATTTTTTTCTTGTTCTAAGGAGGAATCTATTAATTCACCTATTGAAGTCCCAAATGAAAACACTTTTCAATTTGAATTGGACTTATCATCTGAATTCCCAGTTGCTCATGATGTAGGACTTAATTATTTTAATGACATAACCGTTGGGGTTATTTCTAACAGCTCAGATGCTATAAAAATCATTACTGCAGCTAACACCAGTTCTTATGTTTTATCTGGCACAAGTCTTTCAAATATTAATCAAGCAACCAAAGTAGCCGCTCCGCAGGATAATACATTTTATTCAGATTACGTTGGATTAGGTCAGCTCATCAAAGATTCAAACAATACTATATATAGTGTCTTTCACTCAGAACAACATGATGGAAGTGTTTTACCAGGAAACATACCAGGATTTTATGCATCTGTGGGATTAGGAATTTCCTACGATAATGGGGAGACATTTCAACTTAATTCTGAACCATTAATACAAAACACTTTTGACATTAATTATGATAACGGATTTGGTGATGGAGGGCTGGGTGAACCATCTATTACATTCTCAAAAGATAGATCAGAGGTCTTTGTATATTATGTTGATCACAATCGATCAGGGCGAGGAGTTAATATTTGTATGGTCAAATTTTTAGTTGACCAAAATGGCGCTCCTGACTTTTCAACTTGTTATTATTTAAACGAAAACAAGCAATTTACTTCCGATGTCATTCGATCCAAAGAAGTGGTTGCGGGGATTGGATATGCCGATGCTATTTTCCCTCATGTGTCTTACAATAGTTTTATAGATAAATATGTTATGGTTTATTCGCTAAATCACTATGGCGAATTCCATAATGGTTCGGCTTCACCTTCACAATCTGGCATATATTACAGAGAATCTATCGATGGCATTAATTGGACTGAACAACCAATTAAGCTTATCACTGATTGGTCAATTCCATTCAGTTTTGACAATCATTCTTTCGCTTGGCATCCAAATCTAATTTATTCTAATGACTCGCAATCAGAAGGATATTTAGTTTACTCTAAGGCCTCTACCTTGCAGCAAGGACATAAAATGTGGGCGATGAACTTTAAATTTTCTGAAAATTAAAGTTGTGACGCGATACAACTAGTTCAATTCTCGTACCCAAATATTACGATAACTCACACCACTTTGATCCTGATGATCTTGCAATTTGATAGGTGCAGCTCCGTGTGCTTTATTTTTGGGCCAACCAATGTATTCTGTGGTTCCTTGAAGTTCAAAATGGTCTTGAACCAAAACGCCATTCTGAATGACAGTAATAGTTCCTGATTTGGTTTTCTTTCCTTCTTCATCAAATGTAGGAGCGTGGAAAATAATATCATAGGTATTCCATTCTCCTGTAGGAACAGACGCCATAACTAGAGGAATTGACTGTTTGTAAATGGAAGCTACCTGTCCGTTTACATATGTAGGATTATCATTATTATCTAATACTTGAACTTCGTACCGGTTTTGTAAAAAGACACCGCTATTACTTCTTGCTTGTCCTGTAGCCTTATTCGCAGGACTACTTCTCCACTCAATATGCAATTGTACACTTCCAAAAGATCGCTTTGTTTGGATATCTCCTGCCTTGTCCTTTACGGTCATACTCTTATCATCATTCATGATCCATTGAACAGGTCCTTTATCTTTAGAAGATTCCCATTCATCAAAATTGGAACCGTCAAAAAGTACAATCGCATCAGAAGGGACCCCATTCTGACCTGTT
>JALQZD010000082.1 GCA_023258495.1 Polaribacter sp. | reverse complement strand
ACGAATATGCCGTAAAAACAAGGCTGAGCGTTACTGATTTTATGAAATCCATTGATCTTTCTTATAATTAGGATTGCGTTTTTCTAGAAAAGCATTTCGACCTTCTTTGGCCTCATCGGTCATATACGCCAGTCTTGTAGCTTCACCTGCGAAAACTTGCTGACCGACCATGCCGTCATCGGTAAGATTCATAGCGAATTTTAGCATTTTAATAGCCGTAGGAGACTTTGCTAGTATTTCATTTGCCCATTCTACGGCTGTCTCCTCTAGTTTTGAATGCTCTACGACACAATTTACCATTCCCATTTCAAAAGCTTCATCAGCAGAGTAATTTCGACCAAGGAAAAAGATCTCCCGAGCCTTCTTTTGTCCGACCATTTTTGCCAAATAGGCTGAACCATAACCCGCATCGAAGGAACTCACATCCGCATCAGTTTGTTTAAATATGGCATGTTCCTTACTAGCAATAGTTAGATCACATACTACATGAAGACTATGCCCCCCTCCAACTGCCCATCCGGGAACCACTGCAATAACCACCTTAGGCATAAACCGAATTAAACGCTGAACTTCTAAAATGTTTAGTCGATGAATACCGTTGTCACCAACATAACCGCGCTCTCCCCTAGCCTTCTGATCCCCTCCGCTACAAAAGGAATAAATTCCATCCTTAGGAGAAGGCCCTTCACCTGTTAGCAGAACAACACCAATTGTTGGGTCTTCAGAAACCATATAAAAGGCATCGTACAGTTCAGAAGTTGTTTTTGGTCTGAATGCATTTCTAACTTCTGGACGATTAAAGGCAATTCTAGCTATATTACCCATTCTTTTAAAGGTAATGTCTTCGTATTCTTTTACCGTTTCGAATTGTGACATAAGGCCTGTATATTTTAATTTTTATTGGTCTTCAAGGTAAGGTATTTACCTAGATTTTCAGTTGAATTAATCGTCGAATGACGCATCACTTGTTTTATGATTTCTGAAGCTTTTGAATTGCTCTCAACGCTTAAATTGGCAATCCAAGATTCATTTGAAAAACTAGAAAAATGACGAAGTAGCTCAGATTGTATCGACCGTTCTCTCTCCAAAATTTCACTGTTATTAAGGATACTTTCTATGTTATTCAAATACTCGCTTTCACTATTTAAATGCATCAATAGTGAACGGCTTTCCATATCGATTCCTTCACTTGCCAAAGAAGAGCAAAGGCAGGTAACCCCATTATTTATAGATTGGAGTATTTTACCTTTTAAACCAGCCCCAAACGGCGTTGGTGAAAGTAAAAATTGATAATTAAGAAGGGTTGCGTCTAAGTCTTCTACCCACCCTATAAAGGAAACCTGTTTTAATTTATTAGTCTTATTTCTCAATGATTCCGGGTAATAAGCACCAAAGATGGACAATGAACTTTTAGGCTGTATTTTTAAAATTTTCGGCCACATCTCAATAATATGTTGCAAGGTTGCTGTATTGCCCGGATGTTTGCCTGAACCGAAAAAAACAAAACTCCAAGGTTTTCGATCGATGTTATTAGTTATTTCTCTTCGATGAATAATTAAAGGGGCGTAGATGAGTTTTGAGC
>JALQZD010000070.1 GCA_023258495.1 Polaribacter sp. | reverse complement strand
CTTGTCTTTTACTTCAGGTCCTCTATCTGGGTATCTTGGGTATATCGGTGAAACATTATCAGGTTCATTATATAAATCCCATCCAACAACACGGTCGTCTTCAGCAAAATGATTCATAATTCCTTTAATGTAATTTTTCACTTCAAAATGGCGTAAACTATCCCCTAAAATAGCTGATCCTGGGGCTTGAACCCAACCAGAATTATGCACAAATGGTATGGGTTCTGGTTGCTTACCTAATTTAGGGACAGGATGCCAAACATCATCTAGTAAAACTAAAAGTGTTTTAATTCCTTTACTTTCTGATATTTTTAAATAATTATCAATTCGTTCAATAAAACCCAAGGAATCTTGCTCCCATAATAGATTATGCAGATATACTCGGTGTAAATTCATTCCTAATTCAGCACTCCATTCTAATTCTCGTTCAATTGTTTGAGGATCATAAGTGTCTTCTTGCCAAAATTCTAATTGATTTATAGAAGTACTGGGGTTAAAATTAGTACCTACCATCCAGCCGTTCTCTTTTTTCCACTCCCAAGCTCTCTCTTCACTCCACTTGTTTTCAAGCACTGAATAAGGTCTTTCTTGACATTGATAAAAAAATAGCAGAAAAAATATTAAAATCGAAAGGTTTAAAAATCTTTTCATTTGAGCATGATAATTTCAAAGTTATTAATTTAGGGAAAATCATCATAAAAACGTATGAAAAATTTAAAAATTTCGATTTTGAGAGCTACAACCGAATCACATCCTTTTAGAAAAAGACAAGCCATCGAAAATCGATGGCTTGTCTATTATGGCTCTGCTTATTATTCAAAGATGCGGTACAACTATATCCAATAATGCATTAAAGTTTAATTATTTTAGAGAGTAAAAAATTTCTTGATGAGTTACCGATATTTATAAGGTATTCCCCTTCTTCAAGTTTCCATCCATTTGAATTCTCATCCCAATATCTTAGGTCTTCATAGTTGATTTGAAGCGCTATGTTTTCTTCGGTATTGGGATGAAGTAATGATGTTTTGTTAAAGGTTTTTAATTCGTTGATTGGACGATCTATTTTACTGTCAATTTTTGAGACATAGACTTGCACTACTTCTTTTCCTTCAACTTGACCGATATTTCGAACATCAAGATTGATATCGATACGATTACCGTTGTTTGTAATTGTTAGATTCGAAAACTCGAAATCGGTGTAGGAGAGTCCATATCCAAATGGAAATGAAACTTCCTTCCCTGCTTTGTCAAAATGACGATAGCCCACATAGATATCCTCTTCATAAACGGTGTAGTCTACATTTTTTATTTCAGATTTATTTACATCCTTGCTTCTGAAAAAATCCATCATGTTCATTGGCGCACCTTCTAATGGAAAGTTTTTATGAGACGCATGATCTGAAACTTTTACAGGAAAGGTCATAGGTAATTTTCCGCTGGGATTAACATTTCCACTTATAATATCCGCGACTGAGTTTCCTCCTTCTTGGCCTCCTTGCCAGGCTAAGATTATACCGTCTACTTCATTTTTCCATGATGCGGTTTCAACAACACCGCCAACATTGAGCACGACGATAACTTTTTTGTCTTGTGCATGATATGTAGACGAAATATTTTTTATCATTTCTTTTTCAATGTTTTTTAATTCAAAATCATCGATTTCAACTCTATCTCCACCTTCACCACTGTTTCTTCCTATCGTAATTATTGCAATATCCGTATTCTTTGATATTGAATTTATTTGATTTGGAGTGTACGTGATTTCTGGTGGATTATAGGGATCAAACATGGCATTGATTCCCTTTGGTTTAACAAATAATTCTTCGTTTTGAGACTTGTGTGAATCATAAATTGATTTTGCCTTTTCATCAATAATAAATACAGGTAAAACCGGATAAACTTCAGATGAAACTTGGTTGATCTTTATGACTTCGTTACTTGTATTCATCTTGATTGTTGCGTTTTTTAAACCTTCCTCAAGTGAAATGCTATAGGCTTCGTTTACATCACCAGACCCATATCCGCCCGAAATAAAATCATAGGATGTAACACCAAATAAAGCAACTTTAGCGGTTTGTTGAATAGGGAGGACATTGTTATTCTTAAGCAGTACAATTCCTTCATTCGCAGAGTTTCTTGTAATCTCTGCGTGCTTTTCTAAAGCAGGATTTTCATCATACTTGAAGTTGTTCATTTTATTTGAATCTAAAATGAGTCGAAGGATTCTACCTACTGAAATATCAATTTCAGTATCTGTTAAGGTTCCGTCTGCAATACCCTCCTTTAATGCGTTCCATTGAAGTTTCGTACCAGGTTCTAATAAATCATTACCGGCATTAATCATGGCTACCGCATCATTTCCTCCAAACCAGTCTGACATCACTAATCCATCAAATTGCCAATCATCTCTAAGAATATCGGTAAGTAATTTTCTGCTTTCTGCAACATAAGTTCCATTTACCTTATTGTAAGAGGACATTACCGTCCATGGTTGAGAATTTTTAATGACTAATTCAAAGCCCTTTAAATAAATTTCTCTAAGTGCTCGTTCTGACACTATAGAATTATTAAAGGTTCTATTGGTTTCTTGATTATTAGCTACAAAGTGTTTGAGTGCCGTTCCAACTCCGTTAGATTCTATACCATTAACTATGGATGACCCAATAAATCCTGTTAGATATGGATCTTCAGAAAAGTATTCAAAGTTGCGACCGCAAAAGGGGTGTCTGTGAATGTTGGCTCCAGGTCCTAAAATTACATCTACACCATAGGAGCGGGCCTCTGACCCCATCGCTTGACCAACTTTGTACACTAATTCTGTATTCCAAGTGGAGGCTAACTGGGTTCCAATAGGAAATGCAGTTGCGTAATAGGTTCTATCCGAACCTTCACGCGTAGGCTCTATTCTTAATCCTGCAGGACCATCAGATAGATATATGGTTGGTAATCCTAACCTTGGTGTTGGTACAATTGTTCCTACGGCTCCCGGTATCGCAGTAGGTACGTAGTCGCTTCCCATAGCAGAAGATATGCCTGAACCTTTTAGTAGGTGAAGCTTCTCTTCTAAGGTCATTTGTGACAATACATCTGATACTCTTTTCTCTATAGGTTCATTTGGATTTTCATAAGTATCTAATTTGCCATTATTGTTGCGATCGAGGAAAGTCTGTCCATTTAAATTAAGCTCAGTAAAAGAGGTTTGTTCTAAATAGTCGCCTTCAAAATCTAAAAAACTTGATTTTAAATACGTCCAAGTCACTATCGCAGCAACAGCTAAGATAACGACCAAAACACCTGTGATCCGAAGGGCAATTTTCCAATTTCTTTTCATTTTAATATAATTGTGTCATTTAGACACAAATATAAAATTATTTTTTATTGTGACAAAACGACACAATTATTAAATTTGAAAAATGAATTTAAAGGATTTTTTTGAAGAAGGAGATAAGTACTTTTTGCCTAATCTCAGTATAGACATTGTACTGATGGGTTATGACGGGCAATTAAAGTGTTTATTAATGAAAAATAATAGCCGATGGAATATCCCGGGAGGTTACATAGGTAAAAATGAGTCTGTTGATGAAGCATCCAAACGCATTTTAAAAGACCTAACAGGAGTTCAACTGGATAATCTCAGACTTTTATCGGTGTTCGGTAATGCGAATAGAAATTTCGGAGATCAATTCAAAGGTTTAGCGAAGGAGCATGGGATCAAGTGGGACCCTAACAAATGGTTAAATTCAAGGTTTGTTTCAATTGGATACTACGCATTGGTCAATATTAACGATGTAATCGTTAAAGGGAATGACTTCTATGATGAAATACGTTGGATTGATATTGAAGACTTGGTTGATATGAACTTAGACCATAAGGAGATTATTCATTCTTCCGTATCACGGTTAAGAGCAGATATAAATGACGGAAGAACCTGTCATGAGTTATTACCCAACCCATTTACTATGCCCGATTTACATCAACTTCATCAAATAATTCTTCAAAAAGAAATTGATCGGAGTAGGTTTCAAAAAAAGATGATAGGAAGTGGTAAGTTTCATAGACTCCCCCAATCAAAAACTCCTTCACCGGGTAGAAATCCTTATTTATACACGCCTGTTTAGGTATAAGTAGTTGCAACCGCTTTAAAGCCTTATAGAAAAAGAAAAAGCCATCGATTTTCGATGACTTGTCT
>JALQZD010000058.1 GCA_023258495.1 Polaribacter sp. | reverse complement strand
GTTAACGAATACTTTCAGTAAAAACTTAACAATTAATAAATCGAATAATAAACAGATAAGTGCAGAAATGTCAATCGCTGTTCATGACATCATGAACGATATGCCGATTTCACCTTTTATTGGTTCCAATTCGTGGGTGATTGCTCCAGAGAAAACCAAAAATGGGCAAGTGTTATTCGCGAATGATCCGCACATATCCTTCGCACAACCTTCGGTTTGGTATCAGAATCATATCAAGACTCCCGACTATGAAATTTACGGATTTAATCTGGCGTTGATGCCTTATCCGTTATTAGGTCATAACCGTGATTATGCCTACGGATTAACCATGTTGGCGAATGATGATTTGAATTTCTACACCGAAGAAAATAATCCAGAAAATCCAAATCAATACAAAACAGCCGGGGGTTATAAGGACTATGAAATCATTAGTAAAACCATCAAAGTGAAAGATGGCCTAGATACTACCTATCAAATAAAAGTGAGTGAACATGGCCCAATTATGAATGATTTGATTGATCAGATCAAAGAAGACAAACCGGTTGCCATGTATTGGTTATATACGCAATTACCGAATGAGCTCTTGGATGTTTCGTACGGAATGGCACATGCTGAATCGATAGATCACTTTAAAAATACCGCAGCTAAAATTCATGCGCCCGGATTAAATGTGATGTATGGTGATGCCCAAGGTAATATAGGTTGGTTTGCTTCGGCAAGATTGTACCAACTTAGAGATAGTTTGTCTAGTAAATTCTATTTGGATGGTGCTACCGGATTGGATGATGTAAAAGAGTTTTTAGATTTTTCAGAAAATCCGAAGGCGATGAATCCGGAATGGAATTACGTCTACTCGGCAAATAATCAGATGGATTCGGTACGCGGAAAATTGTATACAGGGTACTATCAACCACAAGATCGTGCGAAACGAATCGTAACCTTGTTAGAAGGGAAAAACGATTTTACAAAGGATGATGTTGCCAAGATGATTTACGATGTGACCTCTTCAACAACACCAGAAATCAGTAAACATTTAATTGCCGGAATTGATAAAAGCAAATTAGATCCGTCAGGTAAAAAAGCCTTAGATATCCTATCAAAATGGGATGGTTCGTATTACAAAGAAAGCATCGCGCCAACCATTTACAATCGATTCTTATATGAGTTTTTAGCAGCTACCTACAAGGATGAATTAGGTAAAAGTTTTTTCTTATTCATTAATACCCAATTGCAAGATCAGGTGTTAGGAGAGCAGGTGAAAAGAGAAGAATCCTTATGGTGGGATGATGTCACTACAACAGATAAAAAAGAAACCAAGTCGGATATCATTAATAGGTCTTTTCAGAAAGCGATGTCATTTTTGACAAATCAATTGGGGTCCAACGTGGAGAGCTGGAAATGGAACCGTGTACTTTCTATTGAGCATGGACATACCCTTGGAAAAGCAGGCCGATTACTGCGTAAATTATTCAATGTAGGTCCATTTGAAACGATTGGTGGTAATGAGGTCATAAATAACCATATTTTCAACTTGGATAGCACAGGATATTATAAAGTAACTGCTGGGCCATCATCACGCCGTGTTATTGATTTCTCTGATATTGAAAATAGTTTTTCGGTATTGCCAACAGGTCAATCTGGAAATGTGTTTAGTCCACATTATAAGGATCAGGCACAGAAATACCTAGATGGTAAATTTATTCGTATGTTGATGGATCAGGAGGAAATTAAGGAATCCGAAAATGTCTTGAAAATTAGTCCGAAGAATTAAACTTCCCTATAAATTTCTTCAAACGGAATACGAAAACGATCGCCATATACGCCTTCTGGTTTTCGAATACCACATGA
>JALQZD010000041.1 GCA_023258495.1 Polaribacter sp. | reverse complement strand
AAAAAGGATTCAATATCTCTCATCACAGGATCCAGATATAATCCTTCGTGCAAATGCATTCCGTAGAAACTCGATAGATATTCTTTGTGTTGCAATTGCCATTTGGTAAGTGTGTGCTTTTCGAGCAAATGATGCGCTTTTAGCGTTATCAATGCGCCTGGAGCTTCAAATCCGACTCTTCCTTTGATTCCCACAATAGTGTCACCAACATGAATATCTCGACCTATCGCATATGCTGATGCTAATTTGTTTAGGATTTCAATATTCTTTTCTGGTGAATTTTTTGCCTTGTTGATGGCGATAAGTTCTCCTTTTTCAAACTCTAAGGTGATATTTGTTGATTCGGTAGTTTTAACTTGTGACGGATACGCTTCATTCGGTAATGCCTGATGTGAAGTCAATGTTTCCGCACCTCCTACACTGGTTCCCCAAAGACCTTTGTTTACAGAGTACTTCGCCTTTTCCCAATTTAAATCAATTCCGTTGGCTTTTAAATATTCGATTTCCTCAAGTCTTGATAAGCTATTATCTCTGATTGGCGTAATAATTTCAATAGTTGGTGCCATCGTTTGGAAAATCATATCAAATCGCACCTGATCGTTTCCTGCACCTGTTGATCCGTGGGCAATAAAATCTGCATTAATACTTTTGGCATAATCGATAATTGCCAATGCTTGAACAATTCTTTCTGAGCTTACAGAAAGGGGGTAGGTGTTATTTTTTAATATGTTTCCAAATATTAAATACTTGACTACTTTTTGATAGAAGTCAGAAACGGCATCAATATTTTTATAGGTGGTCACACCCATTTGGTACGCCTTCGATTCTATATCTTTTATTTCTTCGGCAGTGAATCCTCCTGTATTCACGCTAATGGCGTGTACTTCATACGATTTAGAAAGTGAGACAGCGCAATATGAGGTATCCAAACCGCCACTGTAAGCTAATACTAACTTTTTCATTTTTTATCTTTTTTAAGAAATAGGTTTTGTTTCATAGATTTTAGTCTATTGAACACCTTTTCCTTTACTTTTTTAGGTTTATTTTCTTTTGTCTTTGGGTCAAATAACATCCCTGTGCATAAACACATCTTTTGTTCTGTTCGTTGGAGCACATCATAATTCTTGCAAGTTTGACATCCCTTCCAGAAGGACTCATCCGTAGTCAATTCCGAGAATGTAACAGGCTTATACCCCAGGTCACTATTGAGTTTCATTACCGCAAGACCTGTTGTTATTCCAAAAATTTTAGCATCTGGAAATTTCTTTCTGGAATGATTAAAAATGGTTTGCTTGATTTTTTTGGCTAGTCCCAAGTTTCTATAGTTGGGATGTACAATTAATCCAGAGTTCGCTACGAATTTTCCGTGACTCCAGGACTCGATGTAACAAAATCCAGCAAAATTTTGTCCGTCTAAGGCGATAACAGCATTTCCTTTTTCAATTTTGGAAATGATGTAATCAGGTTTTCTTTTGGCAATACCAGTACCTCTAACCTTCGCGGCTTCTTCGATGGTGTTGCAGATTTCTTCTGCGTATACAACATGTGACTTATTTGCAATAACAATTTGCATTGTACTTCGAATAGATTAATGATAGTTGAAATTTGAACCGGAAACGGGAATGGACTCACCTAATCCCAAAATTAGACTTACACCCGAACAGGGCGTGGAAAAATACGGCGTAAACGACTATTACCTTCAAGAGTGAGGTAAGAAAGTGTTACTAAAGTTGCTAATAAGATTAACATTGTTTGCGTATTACGGGCTCAAAGATATTTATTTTTTTTAACCAGTAATAAAAATTTAAGCCTATTTGATATTTTTTATCAATATCAGAATTAATCGTTGTTACAATTACGAAATCGTCAGTATTATCCCTATTAATCACTTATTTTTCACATAAGTTAGGAAAGTCAGTTTTAAAAGTTACAATTCGTCCCGAAAAAATTACAGTTGGGTATCCTTTACTTTTAAAAGCTAAGGCTGGGTTTCATCTTTGTATCATCAATAATAAAAAATAAAAAAGATGAAATTTTTAGTAACTATTTGCACAACAATTTTACTGTTCGTGTTTTCAACAATTAAGGGACAAGAAAAATCCTCAATTACGGCAACAGTTGTTAATGTTTTGACTAGTGAGGGAAAAGTAGGTTTTGCTTTGTACAATAAAGACAACTTTATGAAACAACCCATTCAGGCAAAAAAAGCCAAGATTGTAGACGGAAAAAGTAAAGTAGTTTTCGAAAATGTTCTGGTCGGGGAATATGCGATTTTATGTTATCATGATAAGAAT
>JALQZD010000386.1 GCA_023258495.1 Polaribacter sp. | reverse complement strand
GATCACCAACTTCTTTGACCAAGGTTGGAGGGTGACAATGATAAACAAGTGAATAAAGACTATTAAACCCTTCTGTGCTTATAAGCTCTTCTGCATACAAGCTACCATCTGGTTTTCTAAATTGTGTATGTCTTTTGGGAGGAATCTTCCCTAATTTGTGATAAAAAGGCATTTTTCAATGTTTTGAATGAATAAATAACTGAATAACTTAAAAATTAATGAGTCGAATGAAAGTCACATTTCCTCATTAACGAATACCATCATTACATTGAATAATTATTCTGGATTCCTTTTGATAAGATTCTTAAGATGAAATAAAAGATTTTCGAACATCTCAATCGATTTAGCTATTTACACAAAGATATAAAAATAGCCCAAGAAAATTTAGCTTTCTGGCGCTAACTCAACCTCTAATCCATCCATTTCTGGAGTCATCTGAATTTGGCAACCCAATCGGCTATTATCCTCTACATAAAATGCTTCTGCAAGCATTAAATCTTCATCGGGTGTCATTTCGGGAAGTTCATGATCTGATTTCACATAACACTGGCAAGAAGCACACATGGCCATTCCGCCACAAACACCAATCGTTCCTTCTGGAGCCAACTCATATGAACGAACCACCTCCATGAGGTTCATGGCCATATCAGTTGGAGCAACAACTTCATGAAGTAGGCCTTCGCGATCGGTAATTTTTATGGTGATATCAGACATTATTCGATTTTCTTAACAACTGCTTTTGGCGCTTCTTTTTTTGTTCCATCAAACCCCTCAACTCCTCCAACAGTGGTATATTTCATCACATACTTTTTATCCGGATGGATGCGTTGATAAGCGCTTTGACACATTAATGTAGCTTCATGGAACCCACAAAGGATTAATTTTAATTTTCCTGGATAAGTGTTCACATCACCAATAGCGTAAATTCCAGGAATATTTGTTTGATAATCTAAGGCGTTATTTACCTTGATTGCATTTTTTTCAATTTCCAAGCCCCAATTCGCAATTGGACCAAGCTTTGGAGATAGTCCGAATAATGGAATAAAATGATCGGTCTCTAAAACAAATGAATCATCTTTTCCTTTTGCAATAGTAACCGCAGAGACGTGATCCTCTCCATGGATTTCTTTGACCTCCGCCGGAGTGATCAGTTTGATCTTTCCATTATTTTTAAGTTCCTGAACTTTTTCAACAGAATCTAAAGCTCCTCTAAATTCATTTCTCCTATGCACCAAAGTCACTTCTGAGGCAACATCCGTCAGGAAAATTGACCAGTCCAAAGCAGAGTCTCCTCCCCCAGCAATAACAACTTTCTTATTTCTATAAATTTCCGGATCGCGAATGATGTATTCTACGCCTTTATCTTCAAAGTCTGCGATAGTGGGTATAGGCGGTTTTCTAGGCTCAAAACTTCCCAATCCTCCAGCGATTGCAACAACTGGTGCGTGGTGTTTTGTTCCCTTATTTGTGGTGACAACAAAGGTGTCGTCTTCTAATTTTTCAATAGTATCGGCTCTTTCTCCTAGTGTAAATCCAGGTTCGAAAGATTTAATTTGCTCCATCAACTTATCGGTAAGATCTCCCGCTAATATCTCTGGATAGGCAGGAATATCATAAATAGGTTTTTTCGGATAAATCTCTGAACACTGACCTCCGGGTTGAGGTAAGGCGTCAATCAAATGACATTTTAATTTTAATAATCCTGCTTCAAAAACCGTAAACAGCCCAGTTGGGCCTGCACCTATAATTAAAATATCTGTTTTTATCATTTACAAGAATAATGGGGTAAATGTATTGTTTGTGAATTTCTAAAAGCCTGACAAAAATCAGTTATGAAATATTTATAACCTCAGTGATTTCTGGCGCGTATTTTTTAATGGTCGCCTCCACACCATTACGCAAGGTCATTTGGTTTACGGAACACCCTGTACAAGCTCCTTCCAATTGAACTTTTACAACCGTATCTTCAATTCCCAATAGTTTGATGTTACCACCATCACTCATTAAAAATGGGCGGATTTCATCTAAGGCTTTTTCTACGTTTAAGGTTAATTCTTGTGTTGTCATTTATTACTTTTTTACAGCACTACAGCCACTCATTGTTGTAATTCTTACCACTTCTGTTGGTGGTAAATTTGCATTTCTATGCAATAACTCAGAAACCATTTCCTTCGTGGTTTCAGTAAATATGTGCTCAAGTTCCGTTTTTTCTTGTAACGCAACTGGATGACCAACGTCTCCTGCTTCGCGAATGCTTTGCATAATCGGAATCTCTCCTAAAAATTTTACATCTAAATCTTCGGCAAGATTTTTTGCACCATCTTTTCCAAAGATATAATATTTATTATTTGGCAATTCTTCTGGTGTGAAGTATGCCATATTTTCAACAATTCCCAACACCGGAACCTGGATCGATTCCTGCTGGAACATCGCCACTCCTTTCTTGGCATCTGCCAACGCAATGTTCTGAGGAGTGCTTACAACTACTGCTCCTGTTATTGGTAAGGCTTGAACAATCGATAAGTGTACATCTCCTGTCCCTGGAGGTAAATCGATTAATAAGAAATCCAATTCGCCCCAGTCTGCATCAAAAATTAATTGATTTAATGCTTTTGATGCCATTGGTCCTCTCCAAATTACCGCCTGATTTGGATTCGTAAAGAATCCTAAGGAAAGTAATTTTACACCGTAGTTCTCAACTGGCTTCATTTTAGAGCGCCCATTTACATTTACAGATAATGGTCTTGCCCTTTCTACATCAAACATCAAATGCTGAGAAGGCCCATAAACGTCAGCATCTAAAACCCCTACTTTGAAGCCCATTTTAGATAAGCTAATCGCTAGATTTGAGGTAATTGTAGATTTTCCAACTCCTCCTTTTCCTGAGGCAACAGCAATGATATTTTGAATATTCGGAATTTGTTTTCCGCGGATTAAATTCGAATTTTCCTTCTTTTGAACTTCTGCCTTTACATTCACCTTTACGTCAATCTTCTGATCAACTTCTCGGTGAATCGCACGCATGATTTCAACTTCAATCTTTTTCTTCGCTTGTAGAGACGGATTATTGATCGTTACATCAACAATCACCTCGTCGCCAAAAGTTACTACGTTGGTAACATTTCCGTTTTCGACAAGATTTTTACCTCCTCCTGGCTCAGTAATCTTCTCTAATGCGTTGTAAATGTCTTGTTTTTTAAAGGTCATATCTGTTGTTTCTAAAAACGAATTGATCTTCTGTTTTTCGCCGCAAAGATACGCCTTAATTCACAGATTATGAACAATTAAAAATGATGAAAATTTATATGCGGATAATCGAAAGTTATCTCGTTAATTCGACTGATGGATCCCAAAAATGATTTTCAAGATTTTGAATCTGATTATCAATCACGACCACACCCTCATTTTCGAGTAATTGTTGCATTAGATTGGTGCCTTGGAAGTGATGTTTTCCCGTTAATAGGCCTTTTCGATTTACCACCCGATGTGCTGGAACTCCTTTGGTATGAGAACTATTCATGGCCCAACCCACCATTCGTGCAGACCCCTTTGTTCCTAAATAATTGGCAATAGCACCGTAGCTGGTAACTCGTCCTTCCGGAATCAGTCGAACCACCTCGTAAACACGTTCAAAAAAACCGTCATTTGATTTCACAATCCGAAATTACAACTAATTTGAGTTTGGCTGTCAATTTAGTTGAGTAAAGTGACGCGGTTGTTGTAACTTTGTGGCTCCAAAAACAGATTGTTGGTCACACTTCATAACATTTCTGAATTTCAAAAAGGAGAAAAAACCTTTGTTACCATTGGTACTTTTGATGGTGTTCATTTTGGTCATCAAAGGATTCTTGAAAAGCTCGTTTCTGACGCCAAAAAAGCTGGAAAAAAATCAATTTTATTAACTTTCTTTCCGCATCCTCGGATGGTACTTCAAAAAGACAGTTCGTTAGAACTGATCAATACTAT
>JALQZD010000322.1 GCA_023258495.1 Polaribacter sp. | reverse complement strand
GGTAAATTGACAGGATATCGAAAAATGGCGCAACGAGTTTTGCAATCGGTCATTAAAACCTTACCCGAAAAGCGTAAAAAGAAGCTAAAGAAATCGAATACAGATAAAATTCCCTTGGTAGATCCCAAATTTGAATCTTATGATGAGGTGGTTACTTTTCAAAAGAAGTTGAAGGAGATTTTGATTGAAAAAGAAATATTAGATTCCTATCAAGCTTGGTATTTGAGCACTACCTATGGTAAAAATTCAATACGGATTATCGATAAGATGAATTTCTTCAGCAATGAAAATCCGAAGGAACGCTTACTAAGAGCAGAACTTTGGTATGGAATCCATTATGAAATGATTAATAGTCTCGTTGATTTTTATGTGCGACGAACAGGGCGCTTGTATTTCGATATCGAATCTATAGAACAAACACTTCCGATTGTCTTAAAGGAGTGTGCAAAGTACTTAGAATGGGATACCGAGCGTATCGAGAAGGAGAAAAATGAACTTCAGTTACTCATGCAAGATGCTACTACTTTTTACGAAAAGGAGTTTGATTAGGAGGTGACTTTTACCTCTGCATTTTGGTGAAATAAATACACTCTATTGTTCGAAAGATTGAGGCATTCAATTCTTGTTCTGCGGATGGTTCCACGCTTGTATCGCTGATTTTTATATTCGAAAATTGTTCCAAGGTTAAGTTCATGTACAAAGGTCATCCCTTCACTAGATTGACCATTTTTCAATGCTAATGACAATTTTGGATCCGAATCTGTACTCGCTTTAGGATTCTTTAAATGCGTTGCTAAAAGATGTAAAATGTGATTTGGAAATACATCCGGATTTAAAATAGGTAACATCAATTGCTGAAAGGTTTGTTTCCATTTGGTTCCGTGTGGTTGAACTCTTCCGTAGTTTTTGAACGTTACAAAGTGAGCAATTTCATGGATAAGCGTGATGATAAATTGCTCCGGATTTAAATTATTGTTTACGGTTATCTGCATTTTACCCGACGGACTTCTTCGAAAATCACCGTGTTTTGTTTGACGCTGATTTACAATTTTTAAATCAATTCCATAATTCGCCATTAAAGAATCTACGTATGAAATCGATGCTGCTGGAATATAATCGCTATAGTTTGATGCGGCCATCAAGGTGTAGTTGAAGATACTTGTAGTACTTTACCGTTGTAAAATTTATTTCCGGTCAGTGCAAAATTTAAGATGTAAGCTGCCATTTCATTAGGCTGTAATGGTGCTTGATAACCGGGAAATGCTTCTTCTAGCATTTCTGTTTGAACCGCTCCTATAGCTAGAACATTAAATGCAATTCCCCGTTCTTTATACTCTTCTGCCAATAATTCAGATAAGGTAATAACTGCTCCTTTTGCTGAACTATATGCTGCCAAACCTGGGAATTTCATACTACCTTGAATACCACCCATACTGCTGATGGTAACTACATGACTGCCATCAGACATCAACGGAATCATTTTTTGAGTCAGCGCTGCAACAGCAAAAACATTGACGTCGTACACCTTGAGAAAATCCTCTTTTGTTAAGGTTTCAAAGGGTTTATTGACTAAATATCCTGCATTATGAATTAAAACATCTACTGATTTGAAGTTTGTATCAACAAAATCAGCTGCGCCATTCAAGTCTGTTTCATTCGATAAGTCAACGGAGATGAAATCAATATTTTTATGATTTACTTTTGCAAGTGGTTCTGTATTTCTAGATAAGGCAAGTACTCGATGTCCTTCTTCTGCAAATTGTTTTGCCAATTCGAAACCTATTCCTCGACTTGTTCCAGTTATTACAATGTTTTTACTCATTTTCACTATTTTCGTTTTCTAGTTTATCCTCTTCGTAATCCAATACTATCGATTTCAAATCGTTCCATTTCTCCTCTAAATCATAGTTATTATTAAATCGATCTTGTTCAAGCGCTAGTGTAGTGGTGTACTCAATTCGATTTTTCAACATTGGATGATTACTAAGATACGAAGGAATATCAATATCCGTTTCGCGTTTCAATAATTTGAATAACTCTGGCATACCGTTTAAATCGACATTATTCTGTTTCATAATTTCGAGGCCGTAAATATCTGCTTCTTTCTCAAGACTTCTCGAAAATGATAATTGAGAAAACATATGAGCATTATCGGCAAGAACCGCCGTTACACTATTTACATCACCAAATAAAATCGAGATAAAAACGGCTCCTGAAAGATTACGACTTACATTTTTTAAGACGTGTCTTTTTTCAATATGAGCAACTTCATGACCAATTAATGCGACCAATTGTTCTTTATTTTCGAGCTTTTCAAGTAAGGATGAGAATATTACAATTTTTCCACCCGATAGTGCAAAGGCATTCAGTTGATCGCTGTTTGCTACATAGGCTTCAATGTTGAATTCTGTATCAAATTCCAA
>JALQZD010000300.1 GCA_023258495.1 Polaribacter sp. | reverse complement strand
TGAGGATTATGTGGTACAGAGAGATCGAATTAAGGATAAGATTGGTGCCCGGTTCTTTTGTCTCGGTAGTAATAAATGGGAGATTATAGATCTGATCGAAAAAATTTGCCCCGACGTTATCCACTTTGATGATTTAATTTCTGGAGCTCATATCAATTATGACAATTCAAAACCTTATCCTTTCTGCCTAGCTTATGCCTTAGATAAGGATTTGGAAGAGTTGGGACCACCCAACGAATGGCAGGTAGAATACAAATGGGATGGAATTCGAGGATTAGTAATCAAGCGAAATAATGAAATCTTTATCTGGTCTCGCGGAGAAGAATTGGTGACCAATCAGTTTCCTGAGTTGGTCGAATATTTTTCAAAATTCCCACATGATTTTGTGGTTGACGGAGAAATTCTAGCCGTTAAAAAAGAAGGCGTATTGCTCTTTAATGACCTACAAAAACGTCTGAATCGAAAAAACGTTTCCAAGAAAATGTTGGAAGAAATTCCCGTCGGATTTTTCGCCTATGATTTACTTGAATTTGAAGGAGAATCCTATACCGAGCAATCTATGAAAACCCGTCGAGAAAAACTTGAAATCGTTTTTGAAAACCGCACGAGTGAGACCATTAAATTATCTGAAATTATTCAATTCGATTCCTGGAATCAATTGTATGCCATTCGTGAAGTAGCGCGAAATTTTAATAGCGAAGGCCTAATGCTGAAGCGTAAATCTTCTCGTTATCATGTGGGTCGAAAAAAAGGAGATTGGTTCAAATGGAAAGTGGATCCACTAACGATTGACGCGGTCATGATTTATGCGCAACGTGGGAGTGGTCGAAGAAGTTCAAAATATACCGATTACACCTTTGCGGTGAAAGATAATGACAAATTGGTAACCGTTGCTAAAGCATATTCCGGATTAACCGATAAGGAGATTACTGAAATTTCTAGATGGGTTACCAAAAATGAAATTGAAAAGTTTGGCCCGGTTCGTACGGTAAAACCCGAATTGGTATTTGAAATTGCTTTTGAAGGAATAGCTTTTAGTAAACGACATAAAAGTGGGGTAGCATTGCGTTTTCCTCGAATAAAAAGATGGCGCCGAGACAAAACGGTAAAAGATATTGATACAATCGAGAGCGTAAAAGCACTCATCAATAACTAGAATGAGAATTGAGCAAGTTTAAAGTAACACAAGGTTATCGAATTATTGAAAACTGGATGGCGGCCAAAGGTCAGGAGCCATTCCTTTTTCAAGAACAAACATGGCAAAAATATGCCAACGGATATTCTGGCTTGGTGGTTGCTCCCACCGGATTTGGAAAGACGTTCTCTGTTTTTTTAGCCGTAATAATTCAGCATTTAAATAATCCATCAGCCTCGAAAAAAGGACTAAAACTGATTTGGGTTAGTCCGCTAAGATCCTTGGCAAAAGACATCACCAAAGCCATGAACGAAGCTTTGGAAGAAATTGGATTGGATTGGGTGGCAGAAGTTCGAAATGGAGATACCGCTCAAAAAGATCGGAGACGTCAAGAGCGATTAATGCCCGATATTTTAGTTACTACACCTGAGACCATACAACTCTTATTTTCTCAGAAAAATAATTCCAAATGGTTTAAGAATGTGCGATGCATTGCCGTTGATGAATGGCATGAATTGTTGGGTTCAAAACGAGGTGTTCTCACCCAATTGGCTATTGCAAGAATCTCAAAAATCGCAAAAAAGGTTTCGGTTTGGGGCATCTCAGCTACCATAGGAAATTTGGAAGAAGCAAAATCCGTTTTGATTCCAGATAAGCATATTAAATCGACCATGATTCGGGCCAAAGAACAGAAGAAATTAAAAGTGGTTTCTATTCTTCCTGATGAGGTGGAAGAATTGTCCTGGGCTGGTCATTTAGGAAAGTCATTAAGTGAGAAAATCATTCCAATTATCTATGAAAATACCAGTACACTTATTTTTACAAACACACGAAATCAAAGTGAATTATGGTATCAAATTATTTTAGATGACGCTCCCGATTTGGCAGGACAAATTGCCATTCATCATGGATCGATTGCCAAGGTGCAACGAAACTTTATTGAAGAGGCTTTAGCAGATGGATTGTTAAAGGCAGTTATTTGTACATCTTCTTTGGATTTGGGTGTCGATTTTAAACCTGTCGATTGTGTGATTCAAATAGGATCCTCAAAAGGAATCGCTAGGTTTATGCAGCGAGCAGGCCGCAGTGGGCATTCTCCGTTTGAAATTCCTAAAATTTATTTTGTACCCACTC
>JALQZD010000277.1 GCA_023258495.1 Polaribacter sp. | reverse complement strand
TGTTAAATTTCTTATTGCCGTTTTTTCAGCTTTGTAATAATACTTTGAAATTAATGATCCATATTCTTCTTGTTCCTCTTCAGAAAAAGAAGAAATAATACCATCTTTAATTTCAGAAAAAGCAGCGCTTCTTTCGTATTTGGCAGAGCCAGCTTTAGCTACCGCATACACTTTATCGTAAGCCATGTCATAAACTTTCTGTGCTAAATTTTCATCTGTACGTTCTGGCTCATATTCACGAACTTCTTTTTTACCAAATGCTTTAGCTAATCGCTCTTGTGCAACACATTGTGCTTTAATGGCTTCGTGTGCGAACTTAATGGCTTCAGTCATTTCTTCTTCAGATATTTCATCCATTTCACCCTCCACCATCATTACAGAGTCAGCAGAAGCACCAATTATCATATCGATATCAGATTCTTCTAGTTGTGCTCTAGTAGGATTGATAATGAATTCTCCATTGATACGCCCTACTCTAACTTCAGAAATAGCACATTCAAAAGGAAAATCAGAAAGTTGAATGGCTGCTGAAGCGGCAAGACCTGCTAAGGCATCCGGCATTACGTTCTCGTCATGAGACATAAGCTGAATCATCACCTGGGTTTCTGCGTGATAATCTTTTGGGAATAATGGTCTTAAAACGCGGTCAACCAATCTCATGGTTAAAATTTCCTCGTTAGAAGGCCTACCTTCTCTTTTCATAAAGCCTCCTGGATAACGACCAGCAGCGGCAAATTTCTCTCTGTAATCTACAGTAAGGGGTAAAAAGTCAATTCCGGGATTGGCAGATCTTGCCGAAACAACCGTTGCTAAAAGCATAGTGTCTCCCATTCTAACTACAACTGAACCATCTGCTTGCTTTGCAAGTTTGCCTGTTTCAAGGCTTATGGTTCTTCCATCTCCAAGTTCTATGACTTGATTAAATACTTGTGGAATCATAAATTTAAATCTTATTCTTTCTATTAATAACTAATTGCTGTTGTTGTGTGTTGTAGTTATTATCCAATAGAATTGTGAAGAATCATCGAATGAAAATATAAAAAAAGAGGCAGAAAGCGCCTCTCGATTTGTCAGAATTATTTTCTAATTCCTAATTCTTTAATGATCGCACGATATCTCTCGATATCTTTATGTTTAAGATAATCTAAAAGGCTTCTTCGCTTACCTACCATCTTTACCAATGAACGCTCCGTATTAAAATCTTTACGATTTTTCTTTAAGTGCTCTGTTAAGTGATTAATTCTGTGCGTAAATAACGCGATTTGTCCTTCAGCTGAACCAGTATCGATCTTACCTTTACCGTGCTTTTCAAAAATGTTTTCTTTGATTTCTTTTGTTAAGTACATGCCAATATTATTAAAATGATTTTTATGTATTCAATGAGTTTTTCATTGAGGGTGCAAATATAGCACTATTTTTTAATCTAATCTCTAACTGGCTGATTTAAAATTAAATCTATGTAAAGGTTCACCTGCTTTTTTAAATTCTTACGCTCGAAAATCGCATCTAAGAATCCGTGTTCTAAAAGAAATTCTGAACGCTGGAAACCTGGAGGTAAGTCCTTCCCTGTCGTATCCTTTACAACCCGTGGTCCTGCAAATCCAATTAATGCACCAGGTTCTGCAATATTAATATCTCCTAACATTGAGAATGATGCTGTAGCTCCTCCGAAGGTTGGATCTGTACATAACGAAATGTATGGAAGTTTAGCTTCTGCTAACTGGGCTAATTTTGCCGATGTTTTTACCAATTGCATTAGTGATAAAGAGGCCTCCATCATTCGTGCTCCACCCGATTTTGAAATTAGTAAGAATGGATGCTGATTTTTTATGGCGTAATCAATCGCTCTTGCAATTTTTTCTCCAACAACAGACCCCATAGACCCACCGATAAAAGCAAAGTCCATAGAAGCAATAACCAAATCTCTACCATTTGATTTCCCTACAGCTGTTCTTACAGCATCTTTTAACTTTGATTTTCCTTGTGCTTCCTTTACACGATCTGTATATTTTTTTCGATCCTCAAATTTCAATGGATCTTTGGATGCCATTTTCGCATCTAGTTCCTTGAATTTATTATCGTCAAACAAGATTTCGAAATATTCTTTACTACCAATTTTTACATGGTATCCATCTTCCGGACTTACATAAAGATTCGCTTTTAATTCTTCGGTATCAATAATTTTACCACTCGGAGTTTTATACCATAATCCTTTAGGCGTGTCTTTTTTGTCTTCTGTCGCTGTTTGAATTCCCTTATCCTTACGTTTAAACCACGCTGTCATGAAAAGTAATTTTTAGTTGTTTGTTTGCTCAAAATAGAGCAATACAAATGTAAAAGAATTTTAGAAATACTAGGGTATAAAAAAACCATCTTGAGATGAAGATGGTTTCTATATTTGTTATAAAGTATCGACATTATTCAAATCCTCGAAGGCCTTAATCAGCCTTGTCTTTAGGGTCGCTTCTCCCAAACGCAACCACTTTCTTGGGTCGTAGTATTTTTTGTTCGGAATATCGTCGCCTTCTGGGTTTCCAATTTGATTCGCTAAGTAATCAGCCTTTTCTTGCATGTAATCGCGAATACCTTCTGTAAACGCAAATTGTAAATCGGTATCGATATTCATTTTGATTACACCATATCCAATGGCCTCTCGAATCTCCTCAACTGTAGATCCCGATCCGCCATGGAATACAAAGTCAATTGTATTATGCGGTACACCATAATTTTTTGAGATATACTCTTGAGAATTTTTCAAAATTTTTGGAGTCAATTTAACATTGCCTGGCTTGTATACGCCGTGAACATTTCCAAAAGCAGCAGCAATAGTGAACTTTGGTGAAATTTTCATCAGTTCTTCATACGCATAAGCCACTTCTTCTGGTTGCGTATATAGCTTAGATGAATCAACATCAGAATTGTCTACACCATCTTCTTCACCACCAGTAATTCCTAATTCAATTTCTAAAGTCATACCCATTTTGCTCATGCGCTCAAGATATGTTTTGCAAATTTCAATATTCTCTTCGATTGGCTCTTCAGATAAATCAATCATGTGCGAACTGAATAATGATTTTCCAGTTTCTGCAAAATGCTTTTCTGATGCATCTAACATGCCATCAATCCAAGGCAACAATTTCTTTGCACAGTGATCTGTATGTAAAATTACAGGTACTCCGTATGCTTCTGCTAATTCATGAACGTGTTTCGCCCCTGCGACAGCACCCGCAATGGCTGCTTTTTGATTTTCATTCGATAATCCCTTACCAGCATTAAACTGAGCTCCACCATTTGAAAATTGAATAATTACGGGTGAATTTAATTCCTTAGCCGTTTCTAAAACAGTATTGATGGAATTAGATCCAACCACATTTACTGCTGGCAAGGCAAAACTCTTTTCTTTAGCTAGTTTAAAAATTTGTTGCACCTCATCACCTGTTGCAACACCTGGCTTAATTGAATGGCTCATTGATTTTCTTTTTAAATTTATTTGAATCCAAAAGTAAACAATTCTAAAATCTTAAATATAGAATTGGAGATAAATTAGCGAAAACGATGTACTGAATTTGAGCTTAGAATGGGTAGTTAATTCCGATGTTATAAACCGCATTCGAAAAATTGTAATTCGAGAACCATTTTTTGGATGAGAGATAAGGTTCATAGGTTTTGAATCCGACATCTAAACGAACTACTAAAAAACTAAAATCGACACGTGCACCGAATCCTGATCCAATAGCAATTTCGCTTAGTGAATCCAACCCTTTAAAGCGAGAAGCTTCATCAACCAGACTTGATCCTGTAATGTCCCAAATATTACCGGCATCAACAAATAGCGCACCTTTCAATTTACTGAAGATATCAAATCGATATTCGGCACTGGTTAAAAATTTTAAACTACCTACATTAAATTCCAATCCAGTTGCTCGGCTTCCTGGACCAAGTTCATAAGTTTGCCAGGCACGGATGTCATTTGAACCTCCAGCAAAGTAACTTTTTATAAATGGGATGTCTGAATTATCGTAAGTGAAAATTGCTCCGAGAAAGCTTCTAAATCCGAGCACTGAGGATTTGCCGATATCCCAGAATTTTTTGTACTCAATATCGGTTTTGAAATACTGAGCTAATGGGATATTTAAAAATGTTCGCTTGTCGTTTGCATTGCGATTATTCGATAGTAATCCCATTATATTTCCCGAATTGGCAACCCTAATTTTGAAAAAAGAAAAATTTGTATCTCTAAAATTTGATTGATTATTGTAGGTATATGAATACGCCAAAATGGGAATTAAGAAATCGGATGTGATAATGTTAAAACGATTTAAAATATTCACATTGGTTGTGTATTCTGAAGGATTTGTAGCAGCAAAATTTGAATCTCCAAATACGGTATTCATAAATTGAAGCGTGCTATCAAACTTTGTGTCATCCGTAGGTAATGAAAAATTCGGATTGTTATTATACACTTTTCCGACTTCATTTAATGTATTGAATTCTGATCTGTAAATATCGAAGTATCGTCCAACGTTGATATTTTTCACATACTGTGTGTTGAAAATTTCAAGTTGAATTGTTTTTCTCGAATTGTAATTCCATTTGAAATCCGTCATAAATGTAAAGGTCTGACGATCTAATCCGATATTCTTCTGAAAACTTGAACCTAACGAAACCAGTGTCCTTGGAGACATCTCTTTCGGAACGAAATTACTCAATCCAAAAGGAGCAACAAATCTCGGAATTTCAATGGAGACATCGGTACCAACCTCCCAGCCAGGTCCGACAGTTGAATTGAACCATGATCCTAAAAACGACAGCTTAAATAACTCACTGCCTTTAAATGTATTCCGATTCGTAATTGAAAATTTTCCTGAGGTTCCAATATTTCGAATATTTGAATGTGTTAATTCTGTTTCAAATCCTAAGGTGTATTTTTCTGTTGGAGTCAAGAAGACATCCATTTCCAATTCATCATCCTTATTTTGATAAGGAGAAAATTTTATGTTGGTACTTTTGAAATTCTTTAGTGATTTGATATGACTCCTAGTCAGCACCCGTAAAGTATCTTTGTAAATTGAATTCGGTTTTAAAAAAATGGCCTGCGAGAGGTACTTTGGATTGTATTTTACTTTGTCGTAGGCATAAAAGTTGATACCACCGTAAGAGACTGAATCCTTGACTGCTTCTTCACGTCTATTGAAGGTATAATCAGTATATACATTGACTTTCTTTACCGAATGAACTTTAAACGGTTTCTCAATATATTCACCATCTTTTTCAAACAATCTATTGGATGAAATGATGAAATCAACATCGGTTTTAAAATCGGATCGAGTCGAATCCACATAAAACCCTAAGGCCGATTCTGAAAAGTGATAAATTCCATTATTTCTGAATAACTTCACAACGTTTTTAGCCTCCTTACGAAAGGTCTCATCCCTATATTGTGAACCTGTCTTAAGTAAGGAAGTCATTCCGGATGATTTATAGATAGAGTCTAGTACTTCAGATTTTATATCTAAAGAAATTTCGTCTAATATTGTTGGCTTTCCTTTGTGAACGGTATACGATACGATTGCTTTTTTTTGAATCGAATCTCTTTGAATACGGGCATTTACTTTTGATTTAAAATATCCTTGAGTTTTAAAATAAGCAGAAAGATTTTCGGCACTTCGTTTTACTTTGATATCATCGACCAATTGTGGCTTATCAAAACTCAAATACCAATTATTTAAATTAATAAACGCTTTGGCATAGGCAATACTTTGTTTTTCTGAAAAAACAGAACGGATAAAAGTATAAGTATTCGGGAATTTTTTGCCCCACTCGGTCGGAGTTTTGGGTTTGCTATGATTGCCGAGATTATGGATGTGCAGTCCAAAAGGAATTCCCAAAAACCGCGAATTTGGTTTTTGTAAAATGTATTTCTGAAGTTCTCCTGTATTGGACTTCACCGAATCGACAAAAATAATGTTCTCGGCAAGCAAATGTTCATTTTCTGCCACATGCTTTACAGAATTACAAGCGGTCAAAATTGAAATTAAAAAAACTAAAAAGAGTATTTTTTTCATTAATTCCATGCGGCTAACACCTCAAAAATAGTATTTTTAAATGGTAAAAATTCAATACTAGTGAATTAATGAGTTTATCAAAAAATCAACTAAAATTAATAACGAGTTTAGGTCAAAAAAAATATAGACAGAAGCATAAATTATTTGTGGCCGAAGGCATCAAAGTCGTTCGTGAATTTTTGCAGTCATCATTCGAGCTCCATAGTCTGTTTGCGACCAATAACTCACTCCAAGGAATCCCTTCGAATAAAGTCTTTCAAATTTCTAGTGCTGATTTACATAAGATTAGTAGCCTTAAAACACCAAATAAGGTGCTTGCCCTTTTCCATATTCCGGAGGAGGTTGATTATTCAAATTCTGATTTGTATGTTGCATTAGACTCGGTAAACGATCCTGGAAATTTAGGAACGATTATTCGGTTATGTGATTGGTTCGGAATTGAACATTTACTTTGCTCGAAAGAAACTGTTGATTGTTTCAATTCTAAGGTAGTTCAGGCTTCTATGGGTTCGTTAACCAGAGTATCTATTCATTATCTGGATTTAATTCCTGCTTTTCGAAAGCTTCAAAAGCCAGTTTTTATTGGTGATATGGATGGTGAAAACATCTATGCCTCAGTATTACCTTCGGAGGGAATTTTAGTGTTAGGAAATGAAGCCAACGGAGTTTCCATAGCAATTAAAAACGTAGCAGACCGAGTCATTTCTATTCCGAGATTTGGGAGTTTAAAAGAAACAGAGAGTTTGAATGTTGCCACTGCAACGGCCGTGTTATTAAGCGAATTTAAACGACGTTCCTAGGTCTACTCGAAAGCAAAATTTAAGAAAATACCGCGAGTCCCCATAAAATTTACTGGAGAAGTCCACTGGCTATTCGAATCGTTATCGTATACAATTTCGTTGTTAATGGCGAATACCCCTCTTATTGAAGGTGAAAATTTGAAAAACGACAAATAGATATCAACTCCAAGCCCGACCTCATACATGAAATTAGAACTCTTCATCCGAAATTGCCCTGATGAATTATCATCTGGA
>JALQZD010000240.1 GCA_023258495.1 Polaribacter sp. | reverse complement strand
CTATTTTCTGTGTGATGGCGTATGTCGGAATTACTCCAGTTAATCCCAATCCACCAGAGGCAAGTGTCGCTCCGGTCTCTAGAGGATTATCCGATGCATAATACGCATATCGCACTTTTACATTCTTTGAAATATTTCCTCGAATTCGCGAGGCCGATTGTATCGCCTTCTGATAATGCGCTCCTTCCATTTCAAGACCAACAACATTCCAAGTCGATTCATAAAAGAATTTTAACAAGTCTTTATTCTGCAATGAGGTGCCCAGAACGGTAATCATAGAGCCGTCGTAAACATCAACTCCGAAACCTTCAAGATCCTCTTTGCTCAATTCGTTTTTAAACGGATAATTATCGGCTGTCCCCTCAAAAATATGAGCACTTGGAATCATTATATCTCCTTTACCTCCTTCAAGAATACCTGCTTTACCCATAATCGAAACCGATTGGATATCAAGATATATCTTATCCGCATCGGTTTGTAAAGGCTTTAATAATTCATCCATCGTCTCATAGGCCTGCTCCCCAAAAGCATAATCCATAACCAAAATTACCGGATACTCTTTTTCAGATTTTCCTTCATAGAACGAAGAGGATAGATGTTTTATTTTTCGAGTATCGATGATTTGTACATCAATATTAGTTCCCGAGGTATCATCCAAATAATACAACCCATTATTCGAAGCATACTCTTCGACTTTTTTTCGCAAAGTTTTGCTACCCGAATCACTTAGTCTTTGAAACAGTTCAAAAGGTCTGTCTTTCTTTGACTCATATCCCAAAGCCTCCTTGGCATATATCGAATTCATAACGCTATGCATATTGGCACTTATGATATGAATTGGTCGATCTAGTAAATGCTTCTCATGAAGAAAGCCCTTAATATCATTGGCCCAGATCTCTCCATAAATATGATGACCTATTTCCTCAACCAAAGCAGAACTAAACGTAATGGTTCGTTTTTCACCTTCTAATACCTCATTGATGGCCAGTTTACCCAGCCAGTAAATGATTTCTAAAAATCGATCCGGGTTGGATGAATTCGAGAATGCTTGATGGCTCTTTACAATCTCTTCTAATTTCCTACCTAAAATATTGCCCAAATGCACAAGTAAAACCTGACGCTCTTCATCATTCATTGGTTTTTTATGCACTACGACGTCTTCCAAAATTTTCCATTCACGAATAAAGTCTTCTCCTTCATTGATAGTTACTCGTTCCTGAATTTTGTGCGATTCAATAAATAAAAAGGTCAAATGGGTTAGAATATCATAAATCTCAGAACGCCCTCTGGTGATTTCAATATTCATCTGATCCTTATCGATACGATAACAATTTCGTCTTCTCTTTTCCGGAACAATGGGCGTAAATTTTGAGTCCTTAAAGCCTTCATCTGCAGTTAGATTTATAAATTGACATTCCTCAATTCCCTGTGGTAAACGTTCAATCACATATACCAATCCGTTCAATTCAATTTTATCTTCTGCAATAGAGCCATAAATTTCTGGTCGTAAGACCAATAATGA
>JALQZD010000239.1 GCA_023258495.1 Polaribacter sp. | reverse complement strand
AAGAACTGGCTGTAGCTGAAATGTATCGCACAGGAATACCGGCAAGTATCATTCTGGCTCAAGGGTTACATGAATCTAATTACGGCCAATCCAGGCTGGCCACAGAAGCAAACAACCATTTTGGCATCAAATGTAAATCTAACTGGGTGGGGCAAACCTTTTTCTATAAAGACGATGACTATGATGCTAAAGGAAGGTTAACAGACTCTTGTTTCAGATCCTATAATTCTGCCCTAGAATCTTACGTGGATCATTCGAATTTTCTAAAATATACAAAACACTACCAGCCTTTGTTTAGGTTTTCAAGAACAGATTATAAATCATGGGCAAAGGGTTTAAAAAAATGTGGTTATGCCACGGATAAAGCCTATGCACAAAAGTTAATCAACAAAATCGAGCTGTACTACCTAAGTCAATATGACTATTGGGAAAATCCTTTTAAGAAACTCCAGAAATAAATCAAACCCCATTAACAGATTACTCAGAAACCCTGAATCTCATTGCGGTAATAACCTGATTCCGTTGTTTCTCCGTACACTGAATGAATCATCAACGAAACAGAAATTTACTCGTTTAAGACCTGATCATACCTTCCTTTTTCAAATTCACAATTCATCGGATGAAGCGTACAGGTTCATAAGTAAATACAGGCTTCCCGTTTTTTAATGTAACCTTATTTTTTTCCTAATTAACATAAGAAACAATAGGTATTAACCCGTTGTGCATTATGATTTAAAAGAAAAAAGTTGTTCACCTTACTGATAATCAGTAAATTGTTTTAATCACAAAACATTTATAATGAACAACTTAAATGCAATTCACGAAAGCATATTGAAAGTTTTATCACAAATATCAGAACAACAATTATTGCCCTACCAAAGGCGTCAACCTAGATTTAGCGATTTGGAATTGATTTGCCTTAGCTTAACGGCAGAATATTTGGGTATTGATAGCGAAAGTGATTTGTTTAGGAAGTTGCCCAAAACACTGTTTTCAAAAATAGAGCGCAGTGTTTACAACAGAAGGCGTCGTAGGTTAGTAAATCATATTGATGCTATTCGATTATAATTAGCTTCCCGTTTTAATGAGTTTGAAGACTGCTTTATTGTAGATAGTATGCCATTAGAAGTATGTAAGCTCTCCCGAAGTGGTCGCTCGAGAATCTGTAAAGAAAACAACTATGCCTATCCCGATAAAGGGTATTGTGCAGCACAGAACACGACTTACTATGGCTATAAATTACACGCCGTTTGTTCTGTAAAGGGCGTTTTTCAAGCCATTGATTTATCACCAGCATCAGTACACGATATACACTATTTAAAAGATATCAAAACCCAAATTAAAGATTGTACTTTAATTGGCGATAAAGGTTATCTATCAACAAAGGTTCAACTTAACCTTTTTCAGAGCTGTAACATAAAACTCTCCACGCCAATGAGAAGCAACCAGTTGAATTACAAAAAACAGCCTTACATATTTAGAAAATCAAGAAAGCGTATAGAAACACTCTTTTCACAGCTTTGCGACCAGTTTATCATAAGGCGTAACTACGCGAAGTCATTTCAGGGGTTTAAAACAAGAATACTATCAAAGATAACCGCTCTAACAGTAGTGCAATACATTAACAAGTTTGTCTTTGATAGAAACATTAAAAACATTAAAATTAGCATTATTTAAAATGCACAACGGGTGGATTAAAATTTTTATACATGATATAATTCGGATTGGTATGATTTTCTGAAATACTATAATCATAGTGCCCGACTACATAGAATCCCGATTTTTGGTAGAATGTATAGGCTATTTTATTTTCTACCCAAACATAGAGCCACATGCCGACCTGTTCTTCATTCCGAGCTATATTAATATTAAAATTCATAAGTTTTTCTCCCAGTCCCTTGCCATAAAATTGTTTTAACAGATACAATCTTTCCATTTTTGTAATGTTGGTTTCATCAATAGACGGATTGGGTTGATTATACTTTATTTTGGAATAGCCTGCCGGCGTACCCTTATAATAAATAATATGATAAATATTTTTTTTGTCTGATAATTCTGCAAGAATTACACTTTGGCTAAAGGAGGAGCTAATGTAG
>JALQZD010000234.1 GCA_023258495.1 Polaribacter sp. | reverse complement strand
GTCATTTTTACTTATATGATGCTGCTGGTAATTTAAAAAGACAAGTCACGGACGGTGATTTTCATGTAGATAGTTTTGAAGGATTAGATGAGCAAAGCAGAACTTTATACTTCGTTGCCAATGGAGTCGTTAAAGATCAAGATCCGTACTATGCGCATTTGTATAAGATCAACTTGAATGGTACTGGACTTCGCTCGTTGAATCGAGGAGATTATAATACCTCTGTGAACATGTCAGATTCGAATAAGTATTTTGTAAGTAATTATTCTAGAGTGAATACGGTACCAAAATCAGAATTGAGAGATGGAAATGGTCGATTGGTAATGAAGTTAGAAGAAGCTGATTTATCGCAGTTATTTGCAGCGGGATATAAATTTCCAGAACCATTTAAAGCTAAAGCTGCGGATGGAATTACAGATATTTATGGGGTAATGTATAAGCCCTATGACTTTGATTCATTGAAACAATATCCGTTAATCGAGTATGTGTATCCTGGTCCTCAAACTGAGGCAGTGAACAAATCATTCTCTCCAAGAATGGATCGTACAGATCGCTTAGCTCAAGTTGGATTTATTGTGGTAACACTGGGAAACCGTGGTGGACATCCAGCACGTTCAAAATGGTACCACACTTACGGATATGGAAATTTAAGAGATTATGGTTTAGCCGATAAGAAATATGTGGCGGAACAATTGGCAGATCGTCATGATTTTATTGATATCGAAAAAGTCGGAATATTTGGTCACTCTGGTGGTGGATTTATGTCGACAGCTGCGATGCTAGTATACCCGGATTTCTTTAAAGTAGCAGTATCATCTGCAGGTAATCATGATAACACAGTGTATAATAGCTGGTGGTCCGAAACTCATCATGGAATTAAAGAAGAAATCGATGCAAAAGGTAAGGTGACGTATAAGTACATGATTGATAAAAATCAATCCTTAGCTAAAAATCTTAAGGGTAAAATTTTATTGGCTACCGGTGATGTAGACAATAATGTACATCCGGCGGGTACAATCAGAATGGTGAATGCCTTCATGAAAGCCAATAAACGATTTGACTTTATGTTATTCCCCGGAAGTCGTCACGGATTTAGAGATCGTGAATATTGGTTCTGGCGTAAAGCGGATTATTTTAGTAAACATTTACTAGGTGTAGAAACCAATTTTGTAGACGTCGTTGAAATGAATAGAGACATCCCATTAAAGCGATAAAAATCTAATAATAAACAAAATAACTCCGGACTTCCATCCGGAGTTTTTTGGTTTTAGAACCATCCTAAAAACAATCGACTAAAACAGGATTATAGCCTAATAATTTTAATACATTTGCATGCCAAAAACATAAAAAAATGATTCTAAGAAAACTAGTGCTTTTTGTTGCTTTTACCATGTGCTTAAATACAATTGCACAGCAAAAAAATGAAGGAGAAAAATTAGATAGTATTGTTATATATTCCACTCGAATAGATTTACCATTTAAAGAAAATTCCAGAACCATTCAGGTGGTTACTGCTGCGGATATCAAAAACAGTGCGGCTACAAATGTGGCTGATTTATTACAGCAAGTTGCGGGTGTAGATATCAGAAGAAGAGGAACAGCAGGCAGTCAGGCAGATCTATTCATTCGAGGTGGCGGATTTGATCAAACCTTATTATTAATTGACGGAATTAAAATGGATGATGCGCAAACAGGGCATCATACTATGAATGCTGCATTACCAATCGAAGTCATTGAGCGAATTGAGATTATTAAAGGTCCTGCAGCGCGAATTTTTGGGCAAAATGCCTTTACAGGAGCGATCAATATTGTGACAAAAAAGAACTTAAAAAATAAAGTTTCTGCAAATATTGAAGCAGGTTCATTTGGTCAGGTAAACGCAAATGTTACTGCTGAAGCAAAGACTGAGAACACTTCTCATATGATCCACATTGGTGGTTTGACTTCTGATGGTTATCGTAACAATTCAGATTACAAGAACTATAACTACTTTATCAAAAGCACCTTTAATAAAAATAAACAACCCATTCATTTATTAGCTACCTTCTTCGATAAGAAATTTGGTGCTGAGAACTTTTATACAACGAACCCAACGTTTAATGAGTACGAGGAAACTCAGAATAGTTTAGTTGGTTTATATACAACCATCAATTCAGGTAACTTTAAAATTAAGCCAAGAGTATACTGGAGAAGAGGGCAGGATATCTTTGTATTGCGTAGAAATGATCCGTCTTTCTACAGAAACTTACATATCACGAATAAAGTGGGCGTGGAAACAAACGTGTCTTACACTTCTGATCTGGGGGTAACCGGATTTGGAGTTGATTTAGCGAGAGTTTCAATAGCAAGTAACAACCTAGGAAAACGTAACCGATTCATGGGTAATATGTTCCTGGAGCATCGTTTTGTTTTTGCTGATGGAAAGTTAGATTTTACACCAGGTGTTGCTATTACCTATTTCTCTGATTTTAAATTTCATGCCTTTCCAGGTGTTGATCTAGGGTATCAAGTATCTGATAAAGTGAAGTTGTATGGTAACTTAGGTTATACCTATAGAATTCCGACCTATACAGACTTGTTTTACAATGATCCAGTAACTTCCGGAAATCCGAATCTTGAACCAGAAGAGGCTTTTGCCCAGGAAATCGGAATTAAATATGCTTCGAATAATTTCTTCGGATCT
>JALQZD010000142.1 GCA_023258495.1 Polaribacter sp. | reverse complement strand
TCTGAGTGGCAAGATACACCTCAACCCCCCCATCATTTTAATAAACCTAAATTAAATGATGCACAATCAAAAGCCATAAAAAGTATTTTAGATCAAACAGGTTTTTTGACATGGCTTTTACATGGGGTCACCGGCAGTGGTAAGACGGAGGTCTATTTAAATTTAATCGAGAAGGTTATTGCGAATCACCAACAAGTTTTGGTTTTGGTTCCTGAAATTAATTTGACGCCTCAATTAGAGGCACGTTTTCTAGCACGTTTTAGTCATGAAAAGATTGTTATATTACATAGCTATCTAACGGAATTAGAGCGATTACGCCACTGGCAAGAAGCTAGACAAGGCCAGGCAAAAATTATTATTGGTACGCGATTAGCTGTGTTCACCCCCATCAAAAGTTTAGGCATGATTATTATTGATGAGGAGCATGATGCATCATTTAAACAGCAAGATGGTTTGAAATATCACGCTCGTGACGTTGCGTTGGTACGTGCCCAACATTTAAAAATTCCAGTTGTTTTAGGGTCTGCGACACCCTCTCTCGAATCCTGGCGACACGCCACTCAAGAACAAAATAAGTACCAATATTTATCATTGCCGAAGCGCGCCGTAGATAAGGCTGTGATGCCAACCATCAAATTAATCCCTTCAAATAGCTCAAAGTCCGAAGGTTTATCACAGCCTTTGATTGAAGCTATTGAACATAACCTAGCTCAAGGGCAACAGACATTAATTTTTATTAATCGTCGGGGATATGCGCCGGTGTTGGTTTGTTCAAATTGTGGTTGGTATCCAAGCTGTCAACGGTGTTCGGCAAAACTTGTTTTTCATCAAGCATCCAAACAACTTAAATGCCATCATTGTGATCATAGCGAGAAGATTATCGATCAATGCTCACAATGCGGCAACGATGATTTAATTTCAATGTATTTAGCTATTGAAATGCAAAGTTTATGTTTTTATGTTCTTGCAGCTTCTCAACGTCAATCTGAATTCTCAACTGAAGCTGGGCTCAAATATTTTTTATTGGGCGCTTTTTCTTCAGGGGTTTTTCTTCTAGGTTGTTCATTTCTTTATGGAATTACTGGACTCACAAATTTTGAATCACTTGCGATTTTTTTCGCTCAAGATACTCAAGTCAATCAAACTAGTGATTGGTTTTTTATTCAAATCGCTATTTTATTAATTGCTGTTGGATTCTTTTTTAAACTTAGTGCTGCTCCTTTTCATTTTTGGGCTCCTGATGTTTATGAAGGTGCACCAACTTCAGTCACCGCTTTTTTTTCAATTGTTCCAAAAACTTCCATTTTAGGGATTTTTATTAAATTATTTTTTGTAAGTTTTTTTGAACTTAGTAGTTTATGGCAACCTTGCCTTATTCTAACTGGTTGTTTATCATTAGTTGTGGGGGCTTTTGCTGCTTTTGCTCAAAGAAAAGTGAAAAGACTTTTAGTTTATAGTTCAATTGGCCATTTAGGCTACATGTTTTTAGGCTTAAGTTGTTTAAGTGTAGAAGGTTTACAATCAGTTTTAGTCTATTTAATTCTTTATATTTTAATGACTACACAGATTTTTGCCTGTGTTCTAAGTTTAAAAGAAGCGAAAACTGGTCAACGAATTAGATATTTAGAAGATTTTAAATATTTATCTTCAGCTCATCCTTTGCTAGCATTAGCTTTTGTGTTGAATTTTTTCTCAATGGCAGGAATTCCCCCATTAGTTGGATTTTGTGCAAAATTTTATGTGTTTTTTGCTGCTTTAGGGTCTTCTCTTTACTTCTTTGTAGCTGTTGCTATTTTTTGTAGTATTGTGAGTTGTTTTTATTATTTACGTTTTATTAAATTTATGTATTTTGAGAAAGGCTCAGAGATTCTTGAGTACAGTGTGATGGATGCTCAAAAAGCTTGGATTATTTCGGTGACATCAGCTCTTTTAATTTATTTATTTTTTTTCCCAACATCTATTTTTTTATGGGCTGAAAAGACAAGTTTACTTTTTTTTAGTTAATAAAGATAAGGACATCAAAGTCCTTATCTTTAATCTTTTAAAGACCTCCCCACCAATAAATGGCAACGAATAAAAATAACCAAACAACATCAACAAAATGCCAATACCAAGCAGCAGCTTCAAAGCCAAAATGTTGGTGAGTTGAGAATTGGTTAGCAATTAATCTTGCTAAACAGATTGCAAGAAAGATAGTTCCAATAAATACATGAAAACCGTGAAATCCGGTAGCCATGAAAAATGTTGATCCATAAATTCCATCTGTAATTGTAAAAGGAGCTTCAATATACTCTACAACTTGAAATCCAGTAAAAATGGCTGCTAGAAGAACTGTGAGAATTAAACTAATAATTCCTTGGGTTTTTTGTCCTGCTAAAATTGCATGATGTGCCCAAGTAACAGTTGCACCAGAAGTTAAAAGAAGTAAAGTATTTAAAAAAGGGATTTCCCATGGGTTTAATACAGCAATGCCTTTTGGAGGCCAGACAGCACCAATTTCAATAGTTGGAGCTAAACTTGAATGGAAAAAAGCCCAAAAGAATGCAAGAAAAAACATAATTTCAGACACAATAAACAGAATCATGCCAGATTTTAATCCAGCTTGAACTGTAGTAGTATGATGACCCTGATATGTTGATTCACGAATAATATCTCTCCACCAAACAAACATAGTGTAAAGAATCATAAAAAATCCAGTAGATGCTAAAGAATCTCCACCAATATATCCATGCATGTAGAGAACTCCACCAAAAGCAGTCACAAGTGCTGCAAAAGATGCGAAGAAAGGCCAAGGACTAGGATCTACTAAATGAAATGGGTGTTTTTGTTGGTTCATAAAAGTTTTTTTTTTCAATTGATTCTCTTAAAGAATTAAATTTCTTCTAATTTGTTTGAAATCCAATTTAAATAATCATCTAATTGAACTCCTTCAACAACAATAGGCATAAATCCATGGTTTGCCCCACAAATTTCACTACATTGTCCATAGAAAACACCTTCACGTTTCAGAAAAAGCGAAGTTTGATTTAATCTTCCAGGCACTGCATCACACTTAATTCCAAGAGCTGGAACTGCCCAACTATGAAGCACATCAGCTGCAGTAATAATAATACGAATATGTGTTTGAACTGGAAGAACCACTCGATTATCCACCTCAAGCAAACGAAGTTGACCTAATTCTAAATCGTCCTCCGGAATCATATAGCTATCAAAAACAATAGATCCGTCCTCTGAAACACTGTAATCTGAGTACTCATAAGTCCAATACCATTGATGCCCAATCACCTTTAAAGTTAAAGATGGATCAACAATTTCATCCATGGAATAAAGAAGAGCAAATGAAGGAACTGCAATAATCATTAAAATAAAACTAGGGGTTACAGTCCAGACAATTTCAAGAAAAGTTCCATGAATAATTTTACTTGGAACTGGATTTTTTGTCCAATGAAAATGCCATAAAGTTCTTAATAACATCCACACAACAAAAACTAAAACAACAACCATAAAAAAGCTAATATCATTATGAAGATCTTGAATTCCTTGTGCAATAGGCGAAGCTGGATCTTGAAATCCAAATTGCCATGCTTGTGGAGCATCACAAGAAGCTACACTTAAGAAAAAGAAAGACCAAAAGTTGACAATGAATTCCATAAATCATATTTTTTTTCAAAAAAAAAAGTCTCCCCAGGTTGGATTCGAACCAACGACCCAATGGTTAACAGCCATTTGCTCTACCACTGAGCTACTAGAGATCTCAAAGAGGTGGACCCCACCTCTTAATCAAATGTTCGAATTTTTTGCACTGTCTTTGAAAAGTCTCGAGCATTTTGTTCAAACACTTCTTGACGTTTCACTGAACGATGTGGATTTAATGTTAACATAATTGCTCCAATCATTGCAACTAATAAAATCAAACTAGCTAATAAAAAGAAATAAAAATAATAAGTATATAAGACTTGACCTAAAGCTTCTACAGGAGTCTTAGAATTCACAAAAATTGGCCAAATCACATAATCTAAAGAAGATGCAGCAAATTGATCAAAAGTCTCAAGTTCTTGATGAAAGTGCTGAGAATATTCTTGGAACCTTTGAGCAAAATTTTTTGTAGTTAAGCCATAGAAAACAAATCCTAGCGCACTAGACAAATAAAATTGAAGTGGTAAATCAAGCTGAGAGCTCACTGAACTAGTTTGTAAAGGCACAAATTCTTGATGAAATAAAAAATAGAATTCTACAAAAAAAATTAATCCAACGAATCCTCCAATAGGTAAATAATGAAAGATGCTTTCTTGAACTTCAGTTAATTTGATATTTAACATCATAACAACGAATAAAAAAAGTAAAAGCGCTTCACGAGCGCGTGTGTAATAACATCCAATAGCAAAAAGCAGCGCGTGCATATACAAAAAAAGACAGAGAGACAGAGATGATGCTTTCGAGTTGCTCGTCGTCGCGCGCGGCGGCGTCGACCGCGGTCGTCGCCCGGAGAAGGAAGATATCAGAGCAGAAGAAAAAAACGGAGAATTGGAGCGGAAAGAAATCGAGGGTATGTGTGGCGTGTTCGTTGCAAAACAACGGATTCGGTGAAGAACGGCATCACGGAGTGTATGGTGTCCAGGATAGACGCGCGACGATGATGAATGCGAGGAAGGAGATTTTCTCGTCGATCGTCGCGAAAGCCGGGTCGTCGGCCAACGCCGAAGCTGAGTTTTACGCCGCTCAAGATGCTCGACACAAGGCGTTCATCGTGGCGAACGAACTGAAAAAGAAGAAAAAAGTACCGAAAATTGTAAAGAGGACGATTTCTGCGTTGGTTTTGGGGGTATTGGCGGCATTTTTTCTCGGTTTCGGAGGATGGTTATGGGTCGCGTTGATTGGTTTGTGCGCGTACGCGTCTGCGTCGGAATATTTCGGGTTGATGTCGAAAGTGAACGAAGAGTTGCCGCACCCGCCGCCGAGGTGGGCCGCGAAATGGATAACCGCGTGTTCGGTATTATTGTGCGTGATTTTACACGTTTCCGGAGGGAGAACAGTTCCCGTGACCATGGCAATGGTTGCAGCGTTTTCGTGCGCGGTAGCGGCGTTAATTTCGAGCGAGGAGTCTCATTTTATTGAGTTTACGACGACGTTGTTTGGATTGTTTTATTGCGGGTTCTTGCCTTCATTTTGGATTAAACTGAGAGCAATGTCCGGAATTCCTTTAGCAATCGATCGAGCAGGATCGATTGTTTCCAGCTGGCCGTCGCAATTGGGTGGAGCGACGAGTTGGACTTTAGGCGTATCCATCACGTTAATGACGGTTTTGTGTGTCGTCTCCGCGGACGTCGGGGCATATTTCAGCGGTAAAAATTTCGGCAAGAAGTTTTTCGGGAAGTATTTTTCCGTGGATTTAGCATCGTGTCCGTGGATTTAGCGTCAATTTCGTGGATTTATATTCAACCTTGTCCAGTTTTTAATAGAAATTTTAAATTTATTAATAGCATTGTCTCCTATGTTATCTGGTCTTTACAC
>JALQZD010000126.1 GCA_023258495.1 Polaribacter sp. | reverse complement strand
AACCTGGATTCAACAAAAGCTTTGCAACCCGATTATGTGAACAAACAACTGGAAATCATGAAGAATGAAAACAATCCAGTTGAGATCAGTTTTAAGGGTCGAAACAAGCAATTTATTTACTATCGAAATTCAGATCTGCTTAATAAACTGAGTTATTATCCCTTGGCTTTATTGTTGATTTTAGGATTGTTTTTGTCTGTGGTTTATCTGTTTTACAGTTCGAATAAAATTGCCGAACAGAACAAATTATGGACAGGAATGGCCAAAGAAACTGCACATCAAATTGGAACTCCCTTGTCTTCTTTATTGGGATGGATTTCCATTTTAAAATCTGAAAATGCCGATCAGAAATATGTAGATGAAATCGAAAAAGATGTACAACGTTTAAACACCATTGCCAATCGTTTTTCCAAAATCGGCTCACTTCCGGAGCTTAAAGAAGAAGATATAGTTAGCATCACTAAAAAAGCATATGACTACCTCGAACGAAGAAGTTCGAAACAAATTCAGTTTTCATTTTCAACAGCTGTTGCATCTAAGATTATTCCTTTAAATGAAGAACTATTCAGCTGGGTGATTGAAAACCTCATCAGAAATGCGGTTGATGCCATGCGGGGTAAAGGGAATTTAGCTATTGAATTGACGGTAACTGGCGATAAAATTCAAATCAGTATTTCAGACACGGGTAAGGGTATGTCGAAGAAATTGTACAAACAAATCTTTAAACCGGGATTTACCACCAAAAAACGCGGATGGGGCTTAGGACTCTCCTTATCAAAGCGTATAGTAGAGGATTATCACAAAGGTAAAATCTTCGTGCAAAAATCAGAAATTGGGAAAGGAACTACGTTTCAAATTCTATTGAATAGCTAAGATACTATTCAAAATTCCTCGCGATACTACTGGCAAGGGCTACGAACTCCTCATTAGAAAGTTTCTCTTTCTTAGTAAAACGCATGTCATCCATAATGGTAATCGGAATCAAATGCACATGAACGTGAGGCACCTCTAAACCAACAACACTCATTCCGATCCGTTTACAAACCACAGATTTCTCAAGCGCTTTAGCTACTCGATAAGCAAAACTCATTAAACCCGAATAAGTCGATTCATCCAAATCAAAAATCTTATTCACCTCCTGCTTTGGAATTACCAAGGTATGACCCTTTGCATTCGGATTGATATCCAGAAAAGCAAAATAGTTTTCATCTTCTGCTACTTTGTACGATGGAATTTCACCATTTATGATTTTGGTAAAAATAGTTGCCATAGAATAGAATTTGTATAAAAATAAAAAACGCTTTCCGATTGGAAAGCGTTTCGCATATCATTTGTACTTTTTATCGGCTTATTTCAATGATTTCGAAACTCATTAAACCATTCGGAACTTGAATTTCGGCAATATCGCCAACCTGCTTACCAAGTAAACCTTTTCCTATGGGTGAATTCACCGATAACTTCCCGTTTCTAACATCTGTTTCAGAATCTGCTACCAAGGTATATTGGAAGCTCATTCCGCTGGCTACGTTTTTGATTTTTACCTTCGAATGAATTAAAATCTTTGAAGTATCTAACTGACTTTCATCAATAATTCTAGCATTTGCAATAACATTTTTCAACTTTGCAATTTTCGTCTCTAAATGTGATTGTTCCTCTTTTGCAGCATGGTATTCTGCGTTCTCACTCAAATCTCCTTTATCTCTAGCATCCGCAATTTCTTGCGTTACTCGTGGACGCTCTACCTGCTCTAAATGCAACAATTCTTCTTTCAATTTCTTTAATCCTTCTTCAGAATAATAAGATATGTTACTCATTGTTTTTAAATTTAAAAATCCCATACCAACAAGCGGAATGAGATTGCAGTACAAATGTACAAAATATTTGTAAATTCGTTTCGTTTAATGAGCAATACTGCCTTATGAACCTTAAAAATATTTTAATTACCTGCGTTTGTTTTTTAGCCCTAACATCCTGTAATACAAATGCTAATCTTCTGAATTGCATTCAGTCACTTCCTTTAAATTTGGTAAAAGATTTGAACAACCCAGAATTAATCAATGCGCAAACTCCAGGAGGTCATGCTGAATTTCCAGGAGGCAATCGTGGGATCCTTTTATTCAACAAAAACGGGAATACTTTTGTAGCCTTTGATCGACTTTGTCCAGCTAACGATTGCAATCAACCCATGACTTTCGAAAACAGACTTTTGAAATGCAGTTGTGACGGCAGTACCTATTCTGTTGATTTTGGAGGAGCACCTCAAACGGAGGGATTTCAATGCCCTGCAATTGAATATCAAGTAATTCGAAATGGCAGTGCTTTGAGTATTTCCAATTTTTAATGGGGTAATCGATAAATCTTGATTATTTTTGTCAAAAGGCTCAAACAGTGGTAAATTACTTCTCTTCAGATTTTAAATTAGGTGTACTAGGTGGCGGTCAATTAGGCCGAATGTTATTGCGAGAAACTCAGAAATTTGATATTTATACAAGGATTATGGATTCAAGTCTGCAAGCGCCATGTGCTCCTTATTGTAATGAATTTGTTCAGGGTGATTTATTGAATTATGACGATGTCTATAACTTTGGTAAACAAGTGGATGTCTTAACCATTGAAATCGAAAAAGTAAACATTGATGCCTTGGATGATTTAGAAAAAGAAGGTGTAACGGTGCTTCCGAAACCAAATACACTTCGAATCATTCAAAGTAAAGCGAGACAAAAACATTTCTACACAGACAACAATATTGCAACGGCACCTTTTTCGCATTACGCTTATTTAGAAGAATTGCATCATTCGATCGACAACTCAATTATTGATTTTCCTTTTGTTTGGAAAGCGGCGCGATTCGGATACGATGGTAATGGGGTGAAAATCGTGCGCAGTTATGCAGATTTAGACGAATTACCAAATGTGGAATGTATCACCGAAAAATTAATTCCATTCAAAAATGAATTGGCAGTAATTGTGGCTCGAAATACTGATGGTGATTCGAAAACCTATCCGGTGGTAGAAATGGAATTTCATCC
>JALQZD010000105.1 GCA_023258495.1 Polaribacter sp. | reverse complement strand
CTCAACAAGTCTAAAGGACCTGCAATGTGGAGTCCTAGGGCGCAGTCAGATCGAATGCAGTTTGCTGAATGCTGGCGAAACATGTTAGAGCAAACTGAGAATTTAGATTTCTACCAAGATTCGGTGAATGGATTAATCTTTGATGTCGATACGATCGTTGGAGTTAAAACAGCACTTGGTCTTGAAATAAAAGCAAAGACCGTCATCATAACCGCGGGAACCTTTTTGAATGGTTTGATTCATATTGGAGAAAAAACATTTGGGGGAGGTCGTGCTGGTGAAAAATCATCGACGGGAATTACAGAGGATTTAGTTAAGGTAGGGTTTGAATCAGGAAGAATGAAGACAGGAACTCCACCTAGAGTTGACGGAAGATCCTTAGATTACTCTAAAATGGAGGAACAACCAGGTGATGATAATCCTGAAAAGTTTTCTTATTTACCGGGAATCAAGCCCCTGACAAAGCAGAGGTCTTGTTATTTGACATACACGAGCCCCGAGGTTCATAATTTATTAAGAGAAGGTTTTGATAGGTCTCCGATGTTTAATGGAAGAATTCAATCTACAGGCCCAAGATATTGTCCGTCTATAGAGGATAAAATTGATCGATTTGCTTCTAAAGAAAGACATCAGATCTTCGTTGAGCCAGAAGGTTGGAATACTGTGGAAATTTACGTTAACGGTTTTTCTACATCATTACCAGAAGACATTCAGGACAAAGCCATTCGTTCAATTGCTGGGTTTGAAAATGTAAAATTCTTTAGGTATGGGTATGCAATCGAGTATGATTATTTTCCGCCGACCCAATTGAAGCATTCCTTAGAAACAAAGTTGATTAACAACTTGTTTTTCGCAGGGCAAATAAACGGAACAACCGGTTATGAGGAAGCGGCTGCTCAAGGACTAATGGCGGGTATTAATGCCGCGCTAAAGGTTCAAGAAAAGGATTCATTTGTATTAAAAAGGAGTGAAGCTTATATTGGTGTTTTGATTGATGATTTAATTACAAAAGGAACAGAAGAGCCATATCGTATGTTCACTTCACGTGCAGAATATCGAACATTATTGCGTCAGGATAATGCGGATATTCGACTAACTTCGAAAGGATATGCGCTCGGTATCGCATCTGAAGGACGAATGAAAAGGGTAAATCAAAAAGTTGAAAAGACAGAAAGGTTTATCAATTTTCTGAAAGAAACCAGTATTAAACCTGAGGTCATAAATCCGATTTTAAAAGCAAAAGATCTAGCTTTAACAAACCAATCGATTAAAATTTTTAAGGTTGCCGCAAGACCACAATTAGACTTAAAAGACTTTTTTGTTGTTGATTCTGTTAATCAATTTGTACAAGAAAATGCCATTGATCAGGAGGTAATTGAGCAGGTTGAAATACATTTGAAATACTCAGGATATATCGAGAAAGAAAAGTTGAATGCAGATAAACTGAATCGTTTGGAACATGTTGTGATTCCGTCTACATTTGATTATTCAAAAGTGAAATCGCTGTCTTATGAGGCACGTGAAAAGCTAACTAAAATTCAACCTACTTCAATATCACAAGCCAGCAGAATAAGCGGAGTATCACCAAGTGACATCTCAGTTTTATTGGTGTATATGGGTCGATAATCAAAAATGTTCCACGAGGAACAATTCCATTTCGAATGAATAAAAACCAGGTTCTTCATAATCATTTAACGCCTTATAAAAAGGTTAAGGATCACTTTCTGTCTGGAGAAGAATTTGATGTATTATATAATGAAGAATTCGAAATGCTAGTAACATCGCCTGTGCCACAAAACCTTAATTCATATTATGATTCTGCTGCCTATATTTCACATTCAAATCAGAAGAAAGGAATATTTGAGAAGACCTATGGATTGGTAAAATCAATTGCATTAAAACGCAAGTTGAAATTAATAAACTCGTTTGGTCTGCCGGGAAAATCGCTTTTAGATATTGGTGCAGCGACCGGAGATTTTTTGGCCACTTGCAAAAAAGGAGGTTGGGACGTAAAAGGAACTGAACCGAATCAAAAAGCGAGATCAATTGCTTCTCATCAAGGAATTGAATTGTTGGAAAACAGCAATGGATTAAAAAAACAGTCGTTTGACGTTATCACTTTATGGCATGTTTTAGAACATATTGAAAATCTATCCGAATTTATATCCCAATTAAATGAGCTGCTAAAAGACAATGGACAAATAGTTATCGCCGTGCCAAATTATAAATCATTCGATGCGGAATATTACAAAGAGTTTTGGGCGGCCTATGATGTGCCAAGACACCTTTGGCATTTCTCTCAAGAATCAATAGTTAAGCTATTTTCCAAGGAGAATATTATAGTTGATAAAATTCTCCCAATGAAGTTTGATGCTTTTTATGTTTCCTTGTTAAGTGAGAAATACAAGAGCGGGAAAATGAATCCACTTAAAGCATTTTTCACAGGATTGAAGTCAAACCGAAAGGCAAAGCGAACCGGAGAGTACTCATCTTTGATTTATGTGTTGAAAAAAGCCAAATAAGCCTGTTTAAGAGCTTTTCACCCCCTACACAAGACAAACACCTTACCTTAAAACAATCGTCCAATACATTGTTCTTAAAAACACTGATTTAAATAA
>JALQZD010000005.1 GCA_023258495.1 Polaribacter sp. | reverse complement strand
AATCGGAAGAACAGCATCAGCAAAAATTAAATCGAATAAAGTAGCGAATAAGAAATCTATTGGAATCGATTTAACGATCGAACGTTTAAGTAACTTTATCAAAGGGTTTGAAAATGACTTTTCAATTCAGTTTGATGATTTATTGGATACTAAGAACAAATCTTCAGGAACAAGAGTGAAGTTGGTGATTCCAACAGCTTAATGTTTGTTAGCAATCGCTTCTAGTTCTTTATACCAGGATTCACCGAACTTTCGAATTAAAGCTTCTTTTACAAATTTGTAAACTGGTACTTGTAACTCTTTACCTAACGTACAGGCGTCATCACATATTTGCCATTTATGGTAATTCACAGCCGAGAATTCATTGTAATCTTTTACTCGAATGGGATAGAGATGACATGACATTGGTTTTTTCCAATCGACTATGCCTTTATTGTAGGCTTCTTCTATTCCGCAAAGTGCAGTTCCTCTTTCATTAAAAGTAACATAGGCACATTCTGCTCCATTGACAAGAGGTGTTTCCAATTCACCTAAGTCTGATGTAATCCAAGCCCCTTGTTTTTCAATAGCTTCTATGCCTTCTTTGCGTAAAAAGGGTTTAATTTTCGGATAGATTTCTTCGAGGATTTTTGTTTCTTCTTTCTCTAAAGGCGCCCCTGCCTCACCATGAACACAACATGCACCTTTACAAGCGGAAAGATTACAAACAAAATCCTTTTCAATAATATCTTCGGAAACAATGGTTTTTCTGAGCTGGAACATTCTGCAAAAATAAAACTAAATTTTTCTATATTTCGATTTACCCTATATAAGAGTTGACTACTTTTGCAAAAAAAATAAAGACTAAAAATGAATTTCAATTTAAAAGAAATATTTACTGCGTTCATGGTATTGTTCGCGGTAATTGACATTGTGGGGAATATTCCCATTATCATTGACTTACGCAAAAAAGTTGGACATATCCAATCTGAAAAGGCATCTGTCATTGCTGGAGTTATTATGATTGTATTCCTTTTTTTAGGTAAAAGCCTATTGAACTTAATAGGTATTGATGTAAATTCATTTGCGGTTGCAGGTGCGTTTATTATTTTCTTTATCGCTTTGGAAATGATTTTAGGGATCACCTTATACAAGGATGATGGTCACAGTGCGGTAACAGCATCCGTTTTCCCTTTAGCTTTCCCGTTAATTGCAGGACCTGGAAGTTTAACAACGCTTCTATCCTTACGCGCTGAATTTAATTTGGAGAACATCATTATAGCTTTATTATGTAATGTAGTCGTAATTTATGTGGTATTGAAAACCTCAGCAAAAATTGAAAATTTTATTGGTCAAAACGGAATCCTCATTATTAGAAAGGTATTCGGTGTTATTCTATTAGCTATTTCTGTAAAGTTATTTGCTGCAAACTTTAAAATGCTAATTGCATAAATGAATTTTGATGTACTCATAATAGGTGCTGGCGTTGCAGGAATGCAATGTGCCTTAGTATTGGGATCTGCAAAGGACAAACCATTCGCACAAAATAAATCTATTGGATTGATTGCACATCAGCGAAGTTCACATTTACAAAATGCATTGTTCAATAATGTACTTGGGTTTCCACCTGGAACAATGGGAAAGGAAATCCTTTTTAATGGATTGGATCAAATTAAAGAACAATACAGACATGTAACCCTCATCGAAAAAGAGAAGGTTGGCAAAATCGAATTCGTACCTGATGGATTTCGCATTCGAACAAATAAGAATTTATACACTGCTAGAGTTGTTGTCCTTGCTTTGAATTATTCAAAACCATTCACCATAGGAGGTTTGGAAGAATATATTCTTCCACATCAAAAAGCGAATCCATCTAAAGACCGTATTCAACTCAAAAATTCAGATCATATAATTCGGGACCATTTATATTGTTGTGGGACTATTGCCGGACACCGAAGTCAATTTTCAATTGCTGCCGGAAGTGGTGCAGCTGTGGCGACAGACATTCTAACCCGTTGGAATGGAGGTAATCATACCAAGGTCCATGACAAAATATGACGAATGTCATTATTTGTGATTTATTCCTTAACGGAAGACAAAACCTATGAATCTTTTGATAAACAATTGAGGGTGCTTTTTATTCTACCGTAACAGACTTCGCTAAGTTTCTAGGCTGATCTACATTCTTACCTAACATAACTGCAATGTGATATGAAAGCAGCTGTAAAGGAATCGTTGTTAATAACGGAGTTAATGCCTCTTCCGTTTCTGGAATTTCAATGCAATGATCTGCAATCTCTTTTACCGTAATGTCTCCTTCGGTTACAATGGCAATAATCTTTCCAGATCTCGATTTAATTTCCTGGATATTACTTACTACTTTTTCGTAATGACCATGTTTCGTGGCGATAACAAATGTTGGCATGTTTTCATCAATCAATGCGATAGGTCCATGTTTCATTTCTGCCGCTGGATATCCTTCTGCGTGGATGTAAGAAATTTCTTTCAGCTTTAACGCTCCTTCTAAGGCAACTGGGAAGTTAAATCCTCTCCCTAAATACAGACAATTGGTAGCATCTTTGTATACAGAAGCGATATATTTTACATGCTCATCAATTTCCAATAGCTTTTCTACCTGCTGCGGAATTCGATCCATGGCATTCAAATACTTAACGAATTCTTTCTCAGGAATGGTTCCTTTCTCACGGCCTAATTTTAAGGCCATTAATGTCAGTACCGTAATTTGCGTCGTAAATGCTTTTGTTGAAGCTACCCCAATTTCCGGACCAGCATGCGTATACGTACCTGTATGTGTTTCTCTAGCGATAGAAGAACCTACCACGTTACAGATTCCGTATACGAACGCCCCTCGTTCTTTCGCTAATTTAATAGCTGCTAAGGTATCTGCAGTTTCTCCTGATTGAGAAATGGCTATAATCACGTCGTTTTCTGTGATTACCGGATTTCTGTATCTAAACTCAGATGCGTATTCCACCTCAACTGGTATTCTAGCCATATCTTCTAAAAGGTATTCACCCACTAGACCAGCATGCCATGAGGTACCACAAGCCACAATTATGACACGATTTGCGTTTAAGAATTTCTCTCTATATGAATCAATTCCTAGTAGTTTGATAAAGTTTTGCTCAACCAGTAAACGCCCCCTGAACGTATCTGTAATTGCTTTAGGCTGTTCGTGAATCTCTTTCAGCATGAAGTGATCGTAACCCCCTTTTTCAATCTCTTCAAGACTCAACTGTAATTTCTGAACTGAAGCTTTGATTAATTCATCATTATGAATTCTACGAACTCTAACTTCTCTGCCTAATTTGATTATGGCTAATTCTTCATCCTCTAAATACACTGCATTTTTTGTGTACTCAACAAACGGAGAAGCGTCAGAAGCAATAAAAAATTCACTATTATTCTCTCCAATTCCGATAGCAATTGGACTACCTAATCTAGCTACAATCAATTCATCTGGCTTTGCCTTATCGAAAACGGCAATGGCATAAGCGCCAATCACACTATTTAATGCAAGTTGAACAGCTTTTCCTAATTTACAACCTTCATTCTTTTTTACCTCCTGAATAAGGTTCACTAAAACCTCAGTATCAGTATCGCTTTTGAAGGTATATCCACGTTTAATCAGCTCTTTTTTGATGGTATCGTAGTTTTCAATAATACCATTGTGAACGATTACTAATTCTCCAGAATTGGAAACATGTGGATGGGAGTTGGTATCATTTGGAACACCATGAGTTGCCCATCTTGTATGACCTATTCCAATATTTCCGTTTTTCCTTTTTTCGTCGTTATTCGTAATTTCCTCGAGATCGGAAACCTTTCCTTTGGTTTTGGACAATTGCAATCCTTGTCCGTCAAACAGCATAATTCCTGCACTATCATATCCTCTGTATTCTAATCGTTTTAAACCGTTAATTACAATGGGATATGCATTTCTTGGGCCAATATAGGCAGTAATACCACACATGATTTTTTCTTTTTTTTAGTTCTTTTTTGTTGAATATGAAATCTTCAGGCTCGCCTTCTTATCTGCATTAATTGCCGAGTGATTGAATAAGGTCACTGCTTTCGGATTCCAACTATAGTTGTTAAATATAGTATCAAATTCTGAAAATGGAATATCAGAACCATTAAATGTTTTCAATTTTAAAGTCGCATTGAAATTTGAATTCCCATTTAGCAGCTCAGAAACGTAATCAGTGATTTTAAAGACATACTTTTCTTTCTTTCCATTATCGCCCCTTACTAGTTGTCCGCGAATTCCGCCTAAGTTAGCTTCCGTATAAGCATCTTCAATCTGACTTAATTTAGGTGTTGCCGGCGTGTCATCTTGTTTGTACATATACAAACGGAAAGGCACATTTGTGGTGTCTGCCGCCTGGTTGATATATAGGGTTAATTCAGCATCATTTACTAGCCAATCTCTACCTCTAAGCTCTGCAAGCCTAGTCGGCGAGAATAGGGTGATTTTTCCTTCACTTCCCGCAGCTCCCTGGATTTTTATTTCGTTATTATTCGGATAGGTTCTATCTGTCATTAAAAACTTATTCGCTCGAATACCGCTGAAAGGCAGACTATACACACGAGGAATGGTATCTACGATTGTACTTCCACCAGCAATTACAGTATTCGTAAAGAAAATCTCTATAGAAGGTGAGTTATTTGGGGCTGTACTATTGAAGTTGAAAGAAACCAAACTGCCGTCATTACCTGTGGCTTCTAAAATTAATCCGCGGAAATAATCATTGAAAGCATCTTGCGAAGCAAATTCTGGTTGACCGATTTTATCTAAAAACAATTGCTTGATTTTGTCCTCATCCAACGGTATAATGGCTGTTGGTCTTGGGGCACCCGTGTTTGCTGTAATTACATATGAAATAGTATCCGTTCTGTGAATGTTCCCATCACTCAAGCGTCTTTTAATAAAGACTGCTGTATCATTTTTACTTGGAAGAAATTGAAAATCTCTCTCGGCATTCAAAATATCTCCTACCTTTTGATAATTTAAATCTGAAAAGAAGGTGTTTAATTTTGAAGGATCTGTAGGATCCAATCGGTTCATGTACGTACCCGATTGGTATACGTTCAAATGAAACGGCATTGACGTGTCTCCAATGATGGAATCCAGTTCAACATTGATATCTCCATCGTTGTTTTCCACATTAACCTGAAAAGGCAACTTAATAAATGCGGTATCGATCGTAGAAATAACAGTCGTATCCGCTCCGTAGGTATTCTGAACTAAATTAAACACTGAGTTCACCTGCAACTGAGAAACCATAGAGGCCTCTAATTTTTCGTAATCGGCGCTATTATAAATTCCTATTAGGTATTGACCTAATTCTCGCGAAATATTATCAGATTGAATTCTTGTGATTGGACTATTCTCAATCACGATATCCATCACCTCAAAATTGGTCTCAAATTTTGTATTACTGACCACTCCAGAACCCAAATCAGTGAACTCCTTCTCACACGATATTATGGCTAAAAAACTTAAAAAAATAAGGAGTGTACCTTTAACTTTTTTGAATGTCGTTTTCAAATTAAATTGGAATTGATTGATTAACTTGTAAGTAATTGTGCGTAAAATTCAAGATAGTTTTCTTTAGACATTTCATCCTCATAATCTAAAAATGGAATATCAATAGCAGCAATGCTCTCTTCTATCTCTTTTGGTAATGTTGCACTTGCTTTAATAACCGCATCTGAATTTTGAATGGCACTTTTTGATATGTTAATAAAGGTTGGTTCATTTAAAACAGCTGATTTAGAAGCATCGTCCATATCGAATTGAACTTTTTTCGCCAATTCATTGTGTAACGACCCTTCAAAGGCATTATTGTACAAAGAAGTCACCACAATGCTGTCCGAAAACAATGGTTCTTCCTTGTAATATTCTTTCAAATACAAAGGCAATAACGAAGCCATCCATCCATGAACATGAATGATATCTGGGGCCCAGTTTAATTTTTTTACAGTTTCAATTACACCTTTAGCGAAAAAAATCGCTCTTTCATCATTATCTGAAAATAATGTATCGTCCTCGTCTGTAAAAACGGCCTTTCTTTTGAAATACTCTTCATTGTCAATAAAATACACCTGCATGCGCTCCTTTGGAATTGAAGCCACTTTAATAATTAAAGGCATATCCATATCGTTAACAACAAGGTTCATACCAGATAAACGGATTACTTCATGTAACTGATGTCTACGCTCATTTATAACCCCGAATCGAGGCATGAAAATTCGGGTTTGAATCCCCTTTGAATGTGCATTTTTGGCTGAGAAAAAAGCCGTTGACGAAAGTTCTGTTTCAGGTAAATAAGGAACTACTTCTGATGAAACAAATAATATTCTCTTATCCTTCATTAAGTCAAACTCTTTTATAAAGGTGCAAAAGTACGAATTTTTATCCAAAAATGCTGTTAAAATAGTAAGTTTGCACATTCTAAGTGCAGATCACAAATGATTTTGTTCTATAAAAAATCGGAACTTACTTATCACATTCACGACTTAAAAAAGCGAGATAAATCTATTGGTTTTGTTCCGACCATGGGAGCTCTACATCAAGGACACTTGTCATTAGTTGAACAAGCTCGCAACGAAAACGACCTTGTCGTTGCAAGTATTTTTGTTAATCCGACGCAATTTGACAACCAAGAAGATCTATTGAAATACCCTAAGACACTCGAATCTGATTTGAATCTACTGAAAGAATCAGGTTGTCATTTGGTCTTTATTCCAGCCGTTGAAGAGATGTATACGGAACAGGTTGCAGCAAAACACTTCGATTTTGGAGGAATCGAATTCGAAATGGAGGGTAAATTTCGAACTGGTCATTTTGATGGGGTTGCCACCATTGTCAACGAATTATTCAAAATTGTACGTCCGACCATCGCCTACTTCGGAGAAAAGGATTTTCAGCAACTTCAAATCATTACAAAACTCGTCGAGCTTGAAGAATTGCCAATCATCATTAAAGGGTGTCCCATTTTCAGGGAAAAAGACGGTTTGGCCATGAGCAGCAGAAACTTAAGACTTACAGACGAACAACGAAAAGTTGCTCCTTTCGTGTATAGCATTTTGACAAAAGCAAAAGAAAAATTCAAAACTCAAAACATTGAAAAAATCACTGAATGGGTTGAAAATCAGTTTAACAATCATTCGTTACTTGATTTGGAATACTTTCTCATTGCTGATGAAAATTCATTAAAACCTTCAATTCATAAAGAAATCAGTAAAAATTATCGTGCTTTTATTGCAGTTTACGCAGGAAAAATACGATTAATTGACAATATTAATTTATCACTCTAATCATTAGAAAAATAGTACTTTTGCAGCATGTTAGTTCAGGTAGTAAAATCTAAAATTCACCGCGTAAAAGTTACGGGTGCTGATTTAAATTATATCGGCAGTATTACCATTGATGAAGACTTAATGGATGCTGCTAATATTATTGAAGGTGAGCGCGTTCAGATTGTAAATAATAACAATGGTGAACGTTTGGAAACCTATGCCATTCCTGGGCCAAGAGGAAGTGGAGAGGTTACCTTAAATGGTGCTGCCGCCCGAAGGGTTGCTGTTGGTGATGTTTTAATTCTGATTGTGTACGCATTTATGGAGTTAGAAGAAGCCAAGCAATTTAAGCCTGCTCTTATTTTTCCGAACGAAAAAGACAACACACTTACCTAAATTTTGAGTGTAAAAAAAATCATAAAAATTGTGCTACCTCTCGTATTGGGAGGTTTTTTAGTTTGGTATTCGCTAGGGATAGTTTCTCCAAGTGAATTGGTTGAATACTTTGCAAATGCTAATTATTGGTGGATTTCTCTTGGGTTATTTTTCGGAATTTTAAGTCACCTTTCTCGTGCATATCGATGGAAGTATTTATTAGAACCTTTAGGATATCAGCCTAAATTCATCAATAGTACACTTGCTGTTTTAGTTGCCTATTTGATGAATATTTTCTTACCAAGAGCCGGAGAGGTCACCCGAGCTGCTGTGATGACCAATTATGAGGACATCCCGTTTGAAAAAGGATTTGGGACCATCGTTGCCGAACGAATTGCAGATCTTTTGATGATGCTTGTCATTATCATTATCACCTTATTCATTCAGTTTGATTTTATATATGAACTCCTATCAGAAAAAGTCAATCCTAAGAATTTAGTTGTATATACGACATTGGCTACCATTGGATTCTTATTTTTCTTTTTCTACATCCGAAAAGGAAAATCAAAACTTGCCAAAAAAATCAAATCATTCATTATGGGATTGAAAGACGGAATGACTAGTATTTTCAAGATGAAATACAAGTGGTCATTCATTTTTCATACGGTTTTCATCTGGTTGATGTACGTAGCGATGTTCTGGGCTACCATCCCGTCTGTTGAACATTTAACTGTTCCTTTCGGCGGAGTTTTAATCGGATTCATTGCTGGTGGATTTTCAATTGCAGCAACCAATGGAGGTGTTGGATTATATCCTGTTGCTGTGGCTGGAGCACTATCCTTATTTGGCATTGATGAAGTGACAGGAAACGCCTTCGGATGGATTATGTGGACCGCACAAACCGCAATGATTATCATTTTTGGAGGCCTGTCATTTTTACTCCTTCCAATCTACAACAAAGACGAATAGATTTCTTTTCTTTGTACAAGAAGTTTATCACGAGGATGCCGAAAACAAAAACCACTTTTTTTTGTCAGAATTGCGGAACCCAACATTCACAATGGGTGGGTCAATGTCATGCTTGTAAAGAATGGAATACCATTGTAGAAGAAGTTATTCAAAAGGAAGAAAAGCGGAATTGGAATCAGGAAAAAACAACATCAAAAAGACAAAATCGGCCATGAAAAATTTCTGAAATTAAAGACAAATCAGA
>JALQZD010000046.1 GCA_023258495.1 Polaribacter sp. | reverse complement strand
AGCAGACATTGTATATATTGCAATGGTCCCAAAGATGGATATGGTTATCGCTAAAGCAACCAGTTTGCCTCCTCCTGATATCACATTTGCGACAGCATCACCTGCGATTCGTTCTGACATCATCATTTGCGCCATAGGAGTCAATCCCATATATGAAATAATTACCAAAATGTACGCTATCGTTACCGTCATGGTGCCTATCAGCATAGCCTTAGTTACTGTCTTTTGAGGATTAATCGCTTCACCCGAAAGATAGGTGGCATGATGCCATCCTCCAAAAGACCAAAAGACTCCCACGAAAGCAAGAAGAATTCCTGACATCAGGTCCGGAGGTTGCTCAATATGTACTCCATTCTGAAGATTGGTACTATCACCCAAAAGAAAATAAGCTCCAAGCAAAATAATCAGAAATAAGGCAATGAGTTTTAATCCGGTAAATACCGACACTATGGATTGAGACACGCCTACTCCACGAATATTGATCAGGGATAATGAAAGAATGGTTACAACAGCCACCATTTGTTTTCCACCATTACCTACGTCTACAAAAAAATTTAGGAAATCAGCGAATGCAAAACCCAGCGCAGCCAGAGCTCCTGTATTTACGATAAGTAGAATAATCCATCCGTAAAGAAATCCAACCAAGGGCCCAAAAGCCTCTTTCAGATAAACATATACACCGCCTGCTTTAGGAAACCTAGAACCTAATTCTGAAAATGTGATAGCTCCCAGGAATGTAGCAATTCCTCCCAACACCCAGGGGATTAAAGCATAACCATAATGAGGAATTTGTTTCACAGTTTCAGCAGGAGTTATAAATATTCCTGATCCTATGCACGAACCAATGGCAATCATCGTTAATCCATAGGTGGTGAGTTTTCTTTCCAGCTTTTCCATATCAATAGTATGATTGTGATTATCCTGATTAAAAAACCAAATTACTTAAATTTCATTAGTTTTAATGTAAGAATAAAAGAAGCTTGAAAATCAGAAGATTCATTTTAATAATCATCGTACTTTTCTCCGGCATCCATGGTTCATCTCAACAATTAGGATTGGATGTACTGAACGGAAAATCCAGGATAGAGATACCTTTCTCTTATTATCAGGGATTTATCATTCTCGATGTGAATTTTCAATTTCTGCTCCCCTTAAAGTTTATTTTCGACACAGGAGCACAAAACACCATCATCTTTAACAAAGACGACATCAGTATATTTCAAACGCAATACTCCAGAGAAATATCCATCATGGGAGCGGACTACTCTGTTGAAGTCAAAGCATTGATTGCCCGAGGTGTAAATCTCACTATGAATAACAGAGAGATTATGATTCAGAGAGACATTCTGGTTCTCAAAGAAGACATCGTAAAACTAAGAGAAATTATCGGTAAGGACATCCATGGCATTTTAGGAGCCAACATCTTTAAAGGATTAATAGTTGAGATAGATTATCGACGAAGAAAGCTCATCCTTCATGACCCCAAACAGTTTAATGAAAGAAAATTCAGGGATTTTGAAAAAATTCCAATCCTTTTAAACAATAGTAAGCCATACCTAAATGCAAAATCCATCATTAATGGTTTCGCTGCAGATTCACTTAACTATTTGCTGGATACGGGAGCTTCGATTTCTCTGCTTCATCATAGTGGAGAAGGCACGTCCATTCAAGTACCTGAAAATGCCATTGTAGGTTCATTAGGCAAGGGAATCGGAGGGGATGTGCAAGGATATGTAGGTATTATTGATTCTTTTATATTATCAAATGATATTGTTTTCAATCAACCCCT